>NZ_QTQF01000014.1:0-162072 GCF_003854235.1 Burkholderia sp. Bp8998 | reverse complement strand
CGCCGCGTCTGAAGACGCTGAAGGTGGTCGAGCCGCCGAAGCGCGCGGCCGGCGTGAAGGTGCCGGACGTGAAGACGTTGGTCGAGAAGCTGAAGACCGAAGCCAAGGTGCTGTAAGAGGGAGCGGAAAGAAATGACGATTCTGGTGATTGCAGAACACGACAACGCGTCGATCAAGGCCGCGACGCTGAACACGGTGGCGGCGGCGGCGAAGATCGGCGGTGACATCCACGTGCTGGTCGCGGGCCACAATGCGCAAGCGGCTGCCGACGCAGCGGCAAAGATCGCAGGTGTGTCGAAGGTGCTGCTGGCCGACGCGCCGCAACTGGCCGCAGGCCTGGCGGAAAACGTCGAGGCGACCGCGCTGAACATCGCGAAGGACTACTCGCACATCCTTGCGCCGGCGACCGCCTACGGCAAGAACATCGCGCCGCGCATCGCCGCGAAGCTGGACGTCGCGCAGATCTCGGACATCACGGCAGTCGACTCGGCCGACACGTTCGAGCGTCCGATCTACGCAGGCAACGCGATCGCGACGGTGCAATCGAGCGATCCGATCAAGGTGATCACGGTGCGTGCGACGGGTTTTGATCCGGTTGCAGCGGAAGGTGGCAGCGCGGCGGTCGAGAAGATCGAAGCGGCGGCCGATGCCGGCAAGTCGCAGTTCGTGAGCCGTGAAGTGACGAAGCTGGACCGTCCGGAACTGACGTCCGCAAGCATCATCGTGTCGGGCGGCCGCGGTCTGGGCAGCGGCGAGAACTACACGAAGGTGCTGGAGCCGCTGGCCGACAAGCTGAGCGCAGCACTGGGCGCCTCGCGCGCGGCAGTGGATGCAGGCTACGTGCCGAACGACTACCAGGTCGGCCAGACCGGCAAGATCGTCGCGCCGCAGCTGTACATCGCGGTGGGCATCTCGGGTGCGATCCAGCACCTGGCCGGCATGAAGGATTCGAAGGTGATCGTCGCGATCAACAAGGATCCGGAAGCACCGATCTTCAGCGTGGCCGATTACGGCCTCGTCGGCGACCTATTCGCGCTCGTGCCGGAGCTCGTGAACGAGCTGGGCTGACGCGGCGTGACCTGACGCTTTGGCGGCAAGTACGTACGACGAGGGGCGCGATGAGCGCCCCTTTTTTGTTTGCCATCAGCGGAAGAAGGCGAGGGCGTGCTGCGTGCGAAGACCGCGTTGCGAAATGTGGCGCCGCCCCGTCCTCGTTCAGGCCGGCTGAACTGTCGAGCGTCGGCGCGAAGGGGAGCGAGAGCGTGCTCGTATTGATGGAAGACCGGTTCCGATTCGGCGATGCATTCGCTGAAACGCAGAAAGGCGCCCTCGGGGCGCCTTTCTTCTTGGTGCCGACCGGCCCGCATCGCCGCGGGCCGTCCCGACTTACGCGTATGCCGGGCGCGTCTGGCCGGCTTCGTCCTTCAGGTAGCGATGCACCGACAGGTCGTCGGCCTGGATCGCCGGCTTCTTGCCCGAGATCAGGTCGGCGAGCAGTTGGCCCGACCCGCACGACATCGTCCAGCCGAGCGTGCCGTGGCCGGTGTTCAGGAACAGGTTCGAGACCGGCGTACGACCGACGATCGGCGTGCCGTCCGGCGTCATCGGGCGCAGGCCCGTCCAGAAGGTTGCCTTCGACGTGTCGCCGCCGCCCGGGAACAGGTCGTTCACGCACATTTCGAGCGTCTCGCGGCGCGCTGCGCGCAGGTTCTTGTCGAAGCCGACGATCTCCGCCATGCCGCCGACACGGATGCGCTGGTCGAAACGCGTGATCGCGATCTTGTAGGTTTCGTCGAGCACCGTCGATACCGGGGCGGCCGCCTCGTTGACGATCGGCGCGGTGATCGAATAGCCCTTCAGCGGATAGACCGGAATCTTCATCAGGTTCGAGATGAAGCGGGTCGAGTACGACCCGAGCGCGACGACATACGCATCCGCTCGCACCGTCTCGCTGCCGCACTGCACGCCGGCGATCTTGCCGCCCGCGATCGCGAGCGCATCGATCGGCGTGTTGTAACGGAACTTCACGCCGAGCGATTCGGCGAGCGCCGCGAGGCGCGTCGTGAACAACTGGCAGTCACCCGTTTCGTCGCCCGGCAGGCGCAGGCCGCCCGTCAGCTTGTGCGACACGGCGGCGAGCGCCGGTTCGGCGTTCTTCAGCTCGGCCGGCGACAGCAGTTCGAACGGCACGTTCGCTTCCTGCAGCACCGCGATGTCCTTCGCCGCGCCGTCGAGTTGCTGTTGCGTGCGGAACAACTGCAGCGTACCGCCCGTGCGACCTTCGTACTGGATGCCCGTGTCGGCGCGCAGCGCCTGCAGGCAATCGCGGCTGTATTCGGCGAGGCGGACCATGCGGCCCTTGTTGACCGCATAGCGCTCGGCCGTGCAGTTGCGCAGCATCTGCCACATCCACTGGAGCTGGAAGCGCGTGCCGTCGAGACGGATCGCGAGCGGCGCGTGCTTCTCGAACATCCACTTGACGGCCTTCAGCGGCACGCCGGGCGCGGCCCACGGCGCGGCATAGCCGGGCGAGATCTGACCTGCGTTTGCGAAGCTCGTCTCGAGCGCCGGACCGGCTTCCCGGTCGATCACCGTGACTTCATGACCGGCGCGCGCGAGGTAATACGCGCTTGCCACGCCCACCACACCGCTGCCCAGAATGACCACTCGCATAGCTGCTCCAGATGGAAGGGATCAGGTCGAGGCCGGGCGCACCTGCGTCTCCGTGTAACCTCTAGCTGATCTAGTTTTTTGCGCTATGGTATTGTCGAATGTGTAGGTTTTGTTATCGTATTTTTCAGGTTTTCAGAATAAACAAATGAGAACGCAACGCCAGCCAGTACGCTCGCTCGACAAGCTCGACCGGCGCATCCTCAAACTGCTCCAGGACGACGGCCGGATGGCGATGAAGGACCTCGCCGAACAGGTCGGGCTGACCGTCACGCCGTGCATCGAACGCGTGCGACGCATGGAGCGCGACGGCGTCATCACCGGTTATCACGCACGTGTCGATCCGGGTCAGCTGGGTGCCGCGTTGCTGGTGTTCGTCGAGATCACGCTCGGCCACAAGGGCGGCAACATGTTCGAGCAGTTCCGGCGCGAAGTGATGAAGATCGACGAGGTGCTCGAATGCCATCTCGTGTCCGGCGACTTCGACTACCTGATCAAGGCGCGGATCGGTGAAATGGCCGACTATCGCAAGCTGCTCGGCGACATCCTGCTGCAACTGCCCGGCGCGGTGCAGTCGAAGAGCTACGTCGTGATGGAGGAAATCAAGGAGACGCTGACGATTTCGGTCGGCGAATGACCGCGGCTGGGGCCTGCTTTGGGTCCCGCCATCTCGCCCTTGGCACGCTGCACCCAATACTGTATAAATATACAGTATTGGGTGCAGGCGAATGGGTGAGCGCATGGACGGTCGGTCCGACAACGAATTTCCGATAGCGCCGCCGGCGCCCCGCAAGGGGCGCGGTGCGGTCGACAACCTCCAGGGGCGGTACGAAACGGCGCTGCGCGAAGCGGTCGACGACGGCTGGACGCACGAATCGGACGACACCGATTTGCCCGTTCCGCTGCGCACGCAGGTGTTCGAGGAGCGCGCAAAGAGCATCCTGACGCACAACCAGTCGCCGGACATTCCGTTCAGCGTGTCGCTCAATCCGTATCGCGGCTGCGAGCATGGCTGCATCTACTGCTTTGCACGGCCGACCCATAGCTATCTGGGCCTGTCGCCGGGGCTCGATTTCGAGAGCCGCATCTATGCGAAGGTCAACGCGGCCGAACTGCTCGAGCGCGAGATTTCGCGCAAGCGCTACGTGCCGGAACCGATTGCGCTCGGCGTCAACACCGACGCATACCAGCCGGTCGAGCGCGATCTGCGCATCACGCGCAGCGTGATCCAGGTGATGCACGATCACGGGCTGCCGTTCGCCGCGATCACGAAATCGTCGCTGATCGAGCGCGATCTGGACCTGCTGGCCCCGATGGCCGAGCGCGGGCAGGTGATGGCCGCGGTCACGATCACGACGCTCGACGCCGATCTCGCGCGCACGCTCGAGCCGCGTGCGGCGACGCCGGCGCGCCGGCTGCGCACGATCCGCGCATTGCGCGACGCGGGCGTGCCGGTGGGCGTCAGCATTGCGCCGATGATTCCGTTCGTGACCGAGCCGGACATGGAGCGTGTGCTGGAAGCCTGTGCGGAAGCTGGCGCGACGCACGCGAGCTACATCATCCTGCGGCTGCCGTGGGAGGTCGCGCCGCTGTTCAAGAACTGGCTCTCCGCGCATTTCCCCGATCGTGCTGAGCGTGTGATGAACCGCGTGCGCGACATGCGCGGCGGGAAGGACTACGACTCGGATTTCTCGAAACGGATGAAGGGCGAGGGAATCTGGGCCGACCTGTTGCGGCAGCGTTTCCGTCAGGCCGTGAAGCGACTCGGGTTGAACGAGCGCACGAACGGCATTCTCGACCTGTCGCAGTTTCGCGGTGCGCCGGCGGCCGGGGCGGCAGTGCAGCGCGCGGTGGCGGGCGCAACCGGCGGGAAATCGCGCGACGACATGCAGTTGAGCCTGTTCTGATCGACGCGCGTCGGCACTTACTGCGAGATCTGCTTTGCCGCTTCGACTTGCGACTCGAAATACGTCTGGAACGACAGCGCGAGCGCGGTCATCAGCAGGAATGCGCCGATCAGCAGCGAGAGGATCACGATGAAGATCACCGTCCAGCCTGACCGGCTGTGCTTGCCGGTGTCGGCATTGAATTGTGCGTCCCATTTTTCGTCGGGACGCAGGCCGTAGACGAGCGCGGAGAGGAACGCGGCCAGCAGCGAGATCGCGCCCGGCGCGGCGAGCCACCAGCCGAGGCCGGCAGTGCGCTGGGTCGCGGCGAGCAGCAGGAAACCCGGGATCCCGACGATCGTCGCGAGCAGGTGTGCCCAGCCGTACACGTCGCGAAAGCCGTACAGATAGAAGCGGTGCGCGCCGAGCGAACCGAACAGGAACGCGAGGGCGGCGGTGAGCGTCTTGGAACGGAAGCGGCGGGACGGTGCGGTGCTGCTGGACATGGCTGGCGGCGGATTATCGTTGGCATGGGCGGCCGGCAGGCCGGCGCGGGGCGCTCGGCCCGGCACGCATTCTACGATGCCCGGTCGGGCCCGGTCACCCCTCGTCTGCGTCAAGGTGCCGCATAGGTGACGCGGTAGATGGCACCCGCGTGGTCGTCGCTGACGAGCAGCGAGCCGTCCGGCAGCGGCAGTACGTCGGCCGGGCGCCCCCAGACGGTGCCGTCCGCGCGCAGCCAGCCCGTGATGAACGGTGTCTGGCGCGTATGACTGCCGTCGGCCGACACGACAGCGCGCATCACGCGGTAGCCGACCTTCGTGCTGCGATTCCACGAACCGTGTTCGGCAATGAAGATGTTGTTGCGATACGACGCCGGAAACATCGGCCCCGTATAGAAGCGCATGCCGAGTGCCGCGACGTGCGCGCCGAGTTTCAGCACGGGCGGCACATAGCGCCGGCACACGTCGGGGCTCCCGAATTCGGGGTCGGGCGTGTCGCCGCCGTGGCAGTAAGGAAAGCCGAAATCGAGGCCCACGCGCGGCGCACGGTTCAGCTTGTCGTCGGGCACGTCGTCGCCCATCATGTCGCGACCGTTGTCGGTGAACCAAAGTTCACCCGAATCGGGGTGCCACGCGAAGCCGACGGTATTGCGCACGCCGCGGGCAAACACTTCGCGGCCGCTGCCGTCGGCGTTCATGCGTGCGATGATCGCGTATCGGCTGCGATCGGCGAGGCAGACGTTGCACGGTGCGCCGGTCGGCACGTAGAGCTTGCCGTCGGGGCCGAACGCGATGAATTTCCAGCCGTGATGATGATCGGTCGGCAGTGTGTCCGTCACGACCGCCGGCGCCGGCGGCCTGGCGAGCCGGTCGTCGATGTGGTCGATGCGCAGGATGCGCGACACGGCGGAGATATAGAGTGCGCCGTTGCGATATGCGACGCCGACGGGCATGTCGAGCCCCGATGCGATCACGTAGCGGGCCGTGATCCGGCCCTCCTGCATCACGAATGCATGCACGCGGCCTTCCCGCGAGCCGACATACAGGATCCCGCGCGGCGACCACGCCATTTCGCGGGCGGTCGGCACGGCGTCGGTCAGCAAGTCGACGTGGAAGCCGGGCGGCACGACGAGTTCGTCCACCGGTGGTGCGGCGCAAGCCGCGGCGGATGCGAGACAGATGACGAGGCCGGTCAGCAAGCCTGCGAGGCGGTGCTGCGCGCGGCGCGCCGGGGTGGCGCGAAAGAGCGGCATGGCGGCGGGGAGCGTCGTGGACACGACGATTGTATGTCCGGCGAACAGGGCGTCTGCGGAATTTTTGCGCGTAAGTGTTTGTTGTGGCTTTGGTTTCCGGCTATAATCGCACGTTTCAGTAGTTTCGAACCCGGTTTTCCCGAAGGATTTCATATGGTTATCATCCGTCTGGCTCGCGGCGGCTCGAAGAAGCGCCCGTTCTACAACATCGTCGCTACCGATTCGCGCAACCGTCGCGACGGCCGCTTCATCGAGCGCGTCGGCTTCTACAACCCGGTCGCCACGAAGGGCGAATCGCTGCGTATCGCTCAGGACCGTCTGACGTACTGGCAAGGCGTTGGCGCGCAACTGTCGCCGACCGTCCAGCGTCTCGTGAAGGAAGCGCAAAAGGCGCAGCCGGCTGCCTAACATGGCGCGGTGTGCCGGTCGTGCCGGCTGCAAGGAGCATTGATGTCCGGTCACGATTCCGGTAACGCAAAGCGCGGGCGAGCGTCGTTTGGCGCATTCGTCCGCAAGCCGGTCGAGCGCGACTCTGTCGCGAGCGCCGGTACGGCTGCCGAGCACGGCAGTCTCGAAGCGGTGCAAGCCTGGCCCGACGATGCTGTCGAGGTCGGGGCGGTAGTCGACGCCTACGGCCTGAAAGGCTGGGTCAAGGTGGCGACGCATGCCGACGCCGGTCGTGGCGGCGACGCGCTGCTCACGGCGCGCCGCTGGTGGCTGGAACGGGGTGGGGAGCGGTTGTCCGCCCGCATCCTGCAGTCGAAGACGCACGGCGACACTGTCGTCGCGCATACCGCGGGTGTCAGCGACCGCGATGCCGCACTGGCTTTGCGCGGCTTTCGCGTGTTCGTGCGCCGGGAAGATTTCCCGGCATTGGCCGCGGACGAATTCTATTGGGTCGACCTGATCGGCCTCGAGGTCGTCAACGAGCAATCGGTGGCGCTCGGGACAGTGAGCGGGATGATCGACAACGGCGTGCATTCGATCATGCGCGTCGAGTATCCGGCAGTCGGCAAGGATGGTAAGCCGACCACCGACGAACGGCTGATTCCGTTCGTTGGCGTCTATGTCAAAACGGTGGATCAGGCGGCGCGTCGCATTGTCGTCGACTGGGAAGCCGATTACTCATGAACCAGGCTACGGAGAGCGCGGTGCAGTTCGACGTCATCACGCTCTTTCCCGAAATGTTCCGCGCGCTGACCGACTGGGGAATCACCAGCCGGGCCGTGAAGCAGGAGCGCTTCGGGCTGCGCACCTGGAACCCGCGTGATTTCACGACGGACAACTACCGCACGGTCGACGACCGTCCGTACGGCGGCGGTCCGGGCATGGTGATGCTGGCCAGGCCGCTCGAGGCCGCAATCGGCGCTGCGAAAGCGGCGCAGGCGGAGCAGGGTGTCGCGAGCACGCGTGTGGTGATGATGTCGCCGCAAGGTGCGCCGTTCACGCACGAACGTGCGGTGCGGATGGCGCAGGAGCCGGGTGTGATCGTGCTGTGCGGCCGCTACGAGGCGATCGATCAGCGTCTGCTCGACCGTTGCGTCGACGAGGAAATCAGCCTCGGCGATTTCGTTCTGTCCGGCGGCGAACTGCCGGCGATGGCGATGATGGATGCCGTCGTGCGCCTGCTGCCCGGCGTGCTGAACGATGCGCAGTCGGCCGTGCAGGACAGCTTCGCCGACGGGCTGCTCGATTGTCCGCATTACACGCGCCCCGAGGAATACGAGGGGATGCGCGTGCCGGACGTGCTGCTGGGCGGGCATCATGCCGAGATCGAGCGGTGGCGGCGCCAGGAAGCATTGAAGAATACGTTGCGGAAGCGGCCGGACCTGATCGTCCGGGCGCGCCGCGAGAAGTTGCTGAGCCGCGCCGACGAGGCGTGGCTTGCGAACCTCGCACGCGAAGCGAAGAACGCCTCCTGAGGCGGCCTCGCGGGCGGGAAATGGCGGTGCCGTGCATGCGTGCGCGGCGCCTGATGTGAATCCATCCTCTATCGGGGCCAGGCCTGGAAGCAGGCGGGTGCAAACGCCGACAAGATGGCTTTAGGAGTCAGTGATGAATCTGATTGCAAAACTTGAGCAGGAAGAAATCGAGCGCGCGCTCGCCGGCAAGACGATCCCCGAATTCGCCCCGGGCGACACGGTGATCGTGAACGTGAACGTGGTTGAAGGTAACCGCAAGCGCGTTCAGGCGTACGAAGGTGTCGTGATCGCGATTCGCAACCGTGGCCTGAACTCGAACTTCATCGTCCGCAAGATCTCGTCGGGCGAAGGCGTCGAGCGTACGTTCCAGACCTACTCGCCGCTGCTGGCGAGCATCGTCGTGAAGCGTCGCGGTGATGTGCGTCGCGCGAAGCTGTACTACCTGCGCGAGCGTTCGGGCAAGTCGGCTCGAATCAAGGAAAAGCTGGTGTCGAAGGATCGCGCCGCAGCAGCTTCCCAAGAGTAAGAGCTGTAAGGAAAAAGCACCCTCCCGGGTGCTTTTTTCATTCTGGCGCGACAATATGCTCGACACGTCACGAACCCGAGAGCCCCATTGAATCGCCGCCCCATCATTGATCCCGAAGTGCTGCCGGTCGAAGGTACTGGCGCCGGCCTGCCATCCATCGATGCCCGCCTGATGACACCGCCCGGGCTGCGCGAGCGTTTCGCGCGCACGCTCGACTGGAGCGTCGAGCCGGGCGAGGCACGGTTGCAGGAGGGTGTCGATCCGCGTAGCGCCGCCGTCCTCGTGCCGCTCGTCGTGCGCGAGAGCGGCCTTACCGTGCTGCTGACCCAGCGCGCCGACCACCTGAACGACCACGCCGGGCAGATCAGCTTCCCCGGCGGTCGTCGCGAGCCGTTCGATCTCGATACGACCGCGACCGCGTTGCGCGAGGCAAAGGAAGAAATCGGGCTGGCCGCCGAACGGGTGGAGATTCTCGGTGCGCTGCCCGACTACCTGACGGGTACCGGCTTCTGCGTGGCGCCCGTCGTGGGGCTCGTGCATCCGCCGTTCACCGTGCAGGCCGACACGTTCGAAGTCGCCGAGATTTTCGAGGTGCCGCTCGCGTTCCTGATGAGTCCCGCGAACCATCAGGTGCGTGTGTTCTGCTGGGAAGGCGGCGAGCGTCGTTTTTTTGCGATGCCCTATCCGAATGGCGAATCGAGCGGGCATTACTTCATCTGGGGCGCAACTGCCGGCATGTTGCGCAATCTGTACCGCTTCTTGGCAGCCGGATAGCATCCCGCCCGATCCTGCCCACGTGGCCGGCGCCCGGCCCGTCGCGCCGGCAGCCATGCGTGGCTTACGCTGTGCTATCGTTATGCAAAAAATGACATAACTCCGAAGACGGCGCCACGCATGACTTTCTTTTCGGTTCTCCTCGCCCTCATCATCGAACAGGTCCGCGCGTTGTCGCCGAGCAATCCGGTGTTCGCGCTGTTCCAGTTTCATGCGGAAACCGTCGCGCACGGCCTCGACGCCGGCAAGCAAAAGCATGGTGTGCTCGCATGGCTCGCAGTCGTGCTGCCGTGGGTGCTGGTCGTCGCGCTGATCTACTTCCTGCTGTACAAGGTGAGCTTCGTGCTCGCGTTCATCTGGAACGTCGTCGTCGTGTATTTCACGCTCGGCTTCCGCCAGTTCAGCCACTACTTCACCGATATCCATCTCGCGCTCAACAACGACGACGTGCCGCGCGCGCGTGAAATCCTGCACGAGTGGACGGGCCTCGACACGGTCGACATGCCGGTCGGCGAAATCGTCCGTCATACGCTGATTCATGCGGTCGTTGCGTCGCATCGCCACGTGTTCGGCGTGTTCTTCTGGTACGTGCTGCCGATCGGTCCGGCCGGCGCCGTGCTGTACCGCATCTCCGAATATCTCGCGCGCAGCTGGTCGACGCCGGGCGACGATCGCACGGCCGCGTTCTCGACGTTCGCGCAGCGCGCCTTCTTCGTGATCGACTGGATTCCGTCGCGGCTGACCGCGCTCGGCTTCGCGATCGTGGGCAACTTCGAGGACGCGATCTACGCGTGGCGCAATCACACGCGCCAGTGGCCCGACCCGAACGACGGCGTGCTGCTCGCGGCCGGCAGCGGCGCGCTCGGCGCGCGCCTCGCGGGGCCGCTGGCGGAACCGTCGAGCCTCGACGCGCTGGCGGTCGGCGACAGCGGTCCGTTGACGGTCGGTGATGATTGCACGCCGCGCACGCTGCAGTCGGCGGTCGGCCTGGTGTGGCGCGCCGTGATCCTGTGGATGATCCTGCTGTTGATGCTGACGCTGGCCGTCTGGATATCGTGACGCTGCAGCGCAGTGCGCGATGAAATGAAAAGGCAGGCTTCCATGCCGGCCTTTTTGCTGTGCGTCGGATCAATCGGTTCAGTCGTCGAGCGGATCGCGCACGGCGCCGCATTGCCAGCAGGCGGTGAACTGGGCCTCGAGCGCCTCGCCGCACTGGCGGCAGCGCCACGGCGCGGCGCCGGCCGACGGACCGTGCGACGCGGCATCGAGAAGCCGCCGCGCGAGCGCATCGTCGCGCTCGTCGTCGAGCCACAGCTCGGGGGTGCATGCGTCGGCGGGCAGGCCGCCGAGCGCGCCGGTCGCATAGCAGTTGTGCAGCTCGCAACCGATGCCGGCCACCTGCAGCACATTCGCCCAATGCTGCGCGGTGGCGAGATCGGGGGCCTTGAAACGCATCGCGGCTCCTGTCGGTGAAGGCCGGGCTGGGCCGGCCGCCTTCAGTCCGCCGTGCGGTCAGCGGACGATCTGGCTTGCCTCGTGCACGAGTTGCGCGTAAAGCGCATGCCGCGACGGCGCAATGCGGCCGTCGGCGACGGCTTCGAGAATCGCGCAGCCCGGCTCGTGCAGATGATGGCAATTATAGAAACGGCAGTCCGCGAGCAGTGGGCGGAATTCCGGAAACGCGCGCTCGAGGCGGCCTTCCGTCAGGTGGTAGAGGCCGAATTCCTGGAAACCCGGCGAATCGATCAGCGCGCCGCCGCCTTCGAGCGGGTACAGGCGCGTGAATGTCGTCGTGTGGCGGCCGCTGTTGAGCGCGGCCGAGATTTCGCGGGTCGCGGCCTCGGCATCGGGGACGAGCAGGTTCACGAGCGTCGACTTGCCCATCCCGGACTGGCCGAGCAGGATCGTCGAATGGCCGGCCAGATGCGGCATCAGCTGCGCGCGCGCATCGTCCGGCGAGCCCTTCACCGACAGTTCGAGCACATCGTAGCCGAGCGCGCGGTAGGGCGCGAGGCGCTCGCGGGCGACCGGCAGCGCGGCCTCGACGTCGATCTTGTTCAGCACGACCAGCGGCTTCAGCTCGTTCGCTTCGGCCGCGATCAGCGCGCGACCGAGCAGGTCCTCGCTGAAATAGGGCTCGGTCGCGAGCACGATCAGCAACTGGTCGAGGTTGGCCGCGAACAGCTTCGACTTGAACTGGTCGGAACGGTACAGCAGGTTGCGCCGCTCGCCGATCTCGACGATCACGCCCTGGTCGGCCGATGCCTGCTCGTACACGATGCGGTCGCCGACCGCGATCTCGCTTTTCTTGCCGCGCGGGAAGCACTGCAGCATCGGGCCGCCGTCGTCGGGCGCGACAATGTAGTGGCGGCCGTGCGCCGCGATCACGCGGCCTTCGACACGCGGCGCGCCCGATGCGCGCGGGGCCGGCTTGCGGGAGGTCGGCCGGCTCATGCGTGCTGCATCAGGCGGTCGATCCGCTGCGACGCAGGCGGATGCGAGTAGTAGAAGGCCGTGTAGACGGGGTCCGGCGTGAGCGTCGACGCGTTGTCCTCGTAAAGCTTCACGAGCGCGCTGACGAGATCCTGCGCGTCGGTCTGGCTGGCCGCGAACGCGTCGGCCTCGAATTCATGCTTGCGCGACGTCAGGCTGCTGAACGGTGTCGCGAAGAACAGGAACACGGGGATCGCGAGGAAGAACAGCACGAGCGCGGCACCCGCGTTGCTCGTGTCGAGCGACGGCGTGACGCCAAGGCCCGTATAGAACCATGTGCGCTGCGCGAGCCAGCCGAGCAGCGCGAGCAGCACGAGGCTCAGCACGAACGACACGAGCATCCGTTTCATCACGTGGCGGCGCTTGAAGTGGCCGAGTTCGTGTGCGAGCACGGCCTCGATTTCCTCGCCCGTCAGCCGCGCAAGCAGCGTGTCGAAGAACACGATCCGCTTCGAGGCGCCGAAGCCCGTGAAATATGCGTTGCCGTGTGCGGAACGGCGGCTGCCGTCCATTACGAACAGCCCCTTCGCCGCGAAGCCGCATCGTTTCATCAGCGATTCGATGCGCGTGCGCAGCGCCTCGTCCTTCAGCGGTTCGAACTTGTTGAAGATCGGCGCGATGAAGGTCGGATAGATCAGCAGCACGAGCATCTGGAACGCGACCCAGACGATCCAGGTCCACAGCCACCACAGGCTGCCGGCCTGGTTCATCAGCCACAGCACGACGAACAGCAGCGGCAGGCCGAGCACGGCGCCGAGCAGCGTATTTTTCAGCATGTCGGTGAAGAACAGGCGCTTGGTCATCCGGTTGAAGCCGAACCGCTGCTCGATCCCGAACTGGCGGTAATACTCGAACGGCACGTCGATCACGCTCATGATCGCGAGGACGGCGGCGACCAGCGCGACCTGCTGCCCGTAGCCGCGGCCGAGCCAGCCCGTCAGCAGCGTGTCGAGCACTCCAACGCCGCCGAGCAGCGTGAGGCCGACCAGCACGGCCGCGCTGACGACGATCTCGAACATCGCCAGCCGGGTGCGCTCGACCGTGTAGTCGGCCGCGCGCTGGTGGGCGGTCAGCGGAATGGTGGCGCTGAACTGTACGGGCACGCCGTTGCGGTGCGCGGCGACGAAGCGGATCTGCCGCGACGCGAGCCACAGCTTGGTGACGACCATCGCGAGCACGGCGATCGCGAACAGCAGGGTGAACGAAAAGGGTGACATCGAAGGCGCCAAAGGGTTCTATGCGAGAATTATATGTTCTTGCGGACCGGGCCCGCTCACGCGATGCCGGCCGCCCGGGCGGCGCCGCGCGCCGTCCGCCATTTTCCAGGATGACTCATGACCGATACCGCCGCTTCCGCCAGCCAGCCCGCGCTCGTGCGCAACGAGTTGAACCTCGTCTGGCTCGACATGGAGATGACGGGCCTCGACCCGGATAACGACCGCATCATCGAAATCGCGGTCGTCGTGACCAATTCCACACTCGACATCGCGGTGGAAGGCCCCGTGTTCGCGATCCACCAGAGCGACGAAACGCTCGCGAAGATGGACGACTGGAACAAGTCGACGCACGGCCGCTCGGGCCTGATCGACCGCGTGCGCGCGTCGACCGTGACCGAGGCGGATGCCGCCGCGCAGCTGCAGGCGTTCCTTGCGCAGTACGTGTCGCCCGGCAAGTCGCCGATGTGCGGCAACTCGATCTGCCAGGATCGTCGCTTCATGGCGCGCTGGATGCCGGAATTCGAGCGATTCTTCCACTACCGCAACCTGGACGTCAGCACGCTCAAGGAGCTGTGCCGCCGCTGGCAGCCGGCGATCTACAAGGGCTTCCAGAAGCGCGCGATGCACACGGCGCTCGCGGACATCCACGAGTCGATCGACGAACTGAAGTACTACCGCGAGCATTTCCTGATTCCGGCCGCGTCGGCGCCGGCAGGCGAGTCCGCGCCGGCCGCCTGAGCGGGCCGGCACGCACTCAGCGTGGTGCGCGCTGCGCGTTTTTCGGCCGGAACGCCGCGACTACCGCGGCGTCGGTCTCGATGTACGGCCCGCCGATCAGGTCGATGCAGTAGGGCACCGCGGCGAAGATGCCGGGCACGGCCGACTTGCCGTCGGCGTCGCGCAGCCCTTCGAGCGTTTCCCGGATCGACTTCGGCTGGCCGGGCAGGTTGATGATCAGCGCCGCGTGGTCGGCCGTCTCGCGGATCACCGCGACCTGCCGCGACAGGATCGCGGTCGGCACGAAATTCAGGCTGATCTGCCGCATCTGTTCGCCGAACCCCGGCATTTCCTTCGTCGCCACGGCCAGCGTGGCCTCGGGCGTCACGTCGCGGCGCGCGGGGCCGGTGCCGCCCGTCGTCAGCACGAGATCGCAGCCGGCGACGTCGACGAGTTCGGCCAGCGTGGCGGAGATCGTCGGTGCGTCATCCTGGATCAGCCGGGTCTCGGCGCGCCACGGCGAGCGCAGCGCGCCGGCGAGCCATTCCTGGAGCGCCGGGATGCCCTTGTCCTCGTAGACGCCCGTGCTGGCGCGGTCGCTGATCGACACGAGGCCGACCACGAGTTCGTCCGGGTGGTTACGCTTCGTCGTCATGGTCGTCTCCGGCGTCGTCCGACGCTTCGTCTCCGTCCGCCTCGTCCGTGCCGGCCGCGGTCTTGATCCACTGGAACAGCTCGCGGAAATAGCGCGGCGGCTTGCCTTGCTGCGCTTCCTTGCGCGCGTTGCGGATCAGCGTACGGCCTTCCTGGATGTCGGCTTCGGGGTGCTGGCGGAGGAATTCGGTCAGCGCGTCGTCGTTCGCGAGCAGCTGTTCGCGCGTGCGCTCGATCCAGTGCAGGCGGGCGGTTGCAGCCTTGTTCACGCCACGCTGGGCGTCGAGCGCGGTGCGCAGCGCGGCCGTTTCCTCGTCGGTCAGCGAGCGCATCACGCGGCCGACGTACTGGAGCTGGCGGCGCTTGCCTTCGTGGTCGGTGATCCGGCGTGCCTCGCGCACGGCGTCCGCGAGGTCCTCGGGCATCGGCATGCGCTTGAGCGCGTCCTTCGGCAGGTCGACCAGGGCCTGGCCGAGCTCCTGCAGCGCGTGCATCTCGCGTTTCAACTGGGATTTGCTGGGGCGATCGTAGCCATTGCCGGCGTCGTCGTCGGCGTGCTCGATCGGCTGGATTCGGGTTTTGCGTGTCATGGGCGGCATTGTATCGCGGCGTGGACAGCCCAAGCTTGTCGGTATGTGGCCCCGGACCTTGCTATGATCGCGGGATACGCAACATTTTGAACATGCGGGCGGCTCGCCCGCCACCGGATATCACGACGATGGCAGCCAATCTCGACGTACAAGCGCGCTATTTCCCGCATACGCAGGACCAGCTCAAAGAAATTGCCTCGGACATCCTTCGCCACGCGAAGGCGCTCGGCGCGACGGACGCCGCGACCGAAATCTCCGAAGGCGACGGCCTGTCGGTGTCGGTGCGCCGCGGCGAGGTCGAGACGATCGAACACAACCGCGACAAGATGGTCGGCGTGACGGTGTTCATCGGCAAGAAGCGCGGCAACGCGAGCACGTCGGACTTCTCGCCGGCCGCGATCAAGGATACCGTCGCCGCCGCGTACAACATCGCGCGCTTCACGGCCGAGGACGACGCGGCCGGCCTCGCCGAGGCCGAGTTGCTCGAAACCGACCCGCGTGACCTCGACCTCTATCACCCGTGGGCGCTGACGGCCGACGAGGCCGTCGAACTCGCCCGCCGCGCGGAAGACGCCGCGTTCGCGGTCAGCCCGCAGATCCGCAACTCGGAAGGCGCGAGCGTGTCGGCGCAGCATTCGCAGTTCGTGCTCGCGACATCGCGCGGTTTCCTCGCCGGCTACCCGTACTCGCGCCACTACATCGCGTGCGCGCCGATCGCGGGCACCGGCCGCCACATGCAGCGCGACGACTGGTATTCGTCGAAGCGCAGCGCGGTCGATCTCGCGGCGCCGGAAGCGGTCGGGCGCTATGCGGCCGAGCGTGCGCTGGCGCGGATGGGCGCGCGCCGTCTCGACACCCGCAAGGTGCCCGTGCTGTTCGAGGCGCCGCTCGCGGCCGGCCTGCTCGGCGCGTTCGTGCAGGCCGTCAGCGGCGGCGCGCTGTACCGCAAGACGTCGTTCCTGGTCGACAGCCTGGGCAAGCCGGTGTTCGCACCGCACGTCCAGGTCGTCGAGGATCCGCACGTGCCGCGCGCGATGGGCAGCGCGCCGTTCGACGAGGAAGGCGTGCGTACGCGTGCGCGCAGCGTCGTCAACGACGGTGTGGTCGAAGGCTACTTCCTGTCGACCTATTCGGCGCGCAAGCTCGGCACGCAGACGACCGGCAACGCGGGTGGCTCGCACAACCTCGCGCTGCGCAGCTCGAACACGCAGCCGGGCGACGATTTCGACGCGATGCTGAAGAAGCTCGGCACGGGCCTGCTGCTGACCGAACTGATGGGGCAGGGCGTGAACTACGTGACCGGCGATTATTCGCGCGGTGCGGCCGGCTTCTGGGTCGAGAACGGTGTGATCCAGTATCCGGTCGAGGAAATCACCGTCGCGAGCACGCTGCAGGAGATGTTCCGGCATATGGTCGCGATCGGCGCGGATTCGATCGTGCGCGGTACGAAGGAAACGGGCTCGGTGCTGATCGAGCAGATGACGATCGCCGGGCAGTAAGCGGCGCGGCATCGGCCGCCAGGAAACGAAAAAGCCCGACCGGCGCGAGTGAGCCGGTCGGGCTTTTTTATCGTGTGCCGCGTGTCAGCCGCGCTTGCGCTCGTACACGACGAATGCATAGCCGAACGTGTTCGGCGCGGCGGCCTGGTGCGGGTCGCGCGACACTTCGCGCCAGTGCGCGGGATCGGGCGCCGGGAACGACGCATCGCCGTCGAAGTCCGCATCGATCTCGGTGACGACCAGCTTGTCGGCGAGCACGAGGCCTTCCGCATAGAGCTGCGCGCCGCCGATCAGGAACGCTTCGGCCACGCCGTCGCGCGCGGCGAGCGCGAGCGCGTCGGCGAGCGACGTGACTGTGTCGCAGCCGTCGAAACGGCGCGCCGCGTCGCGCGTGACGACGATATTGCGGCGGCCCGGCAAGGGGCGGCCGATCGACTCGTGGGTCTTGCGGCCCATTACGATCGGCGCGCCCATCGTCGTGCGCTTGAAGAACGCGAGGTCCTCGGGAAGTTTCCAGGGTAACTGGTTGTCGCGGCCGATGATGCCGTTGCGGGCGCGCGCGACGATCAGGGTCAACGTCGTCATGAAGGTCGGGGAAGAGGAGAACCGGAATGGCGCCGATTCTACCGGAATGGCGGCGCGCGACTGCGCCGCTGCGGATGCGCGCGCGCGTATTTGCGGTTTCCGGCCTGCCGCACGTCGTCGGCGGTGGCGACACGGTGAAGCCTTTGCGCGGTGATGTCCCGAATAAAAAGCGTGCCCGCCGGGGGGCGGACACAAAAGCGGTTTGCGTCGCGATATCGACGCTGCAGGAAACGACCTGCGTCGTTCAATTCAATATGGAATCCTGATCGATTGAGCGGCGTGATGGAATCGTGCGCCGATTATTGATGCATGTGATTTCCTGCGTTTCCTTCCATCGCATGCTGGGTGTTGACGGGGAGCGGAGCAGGAATCGGCATCGGCAGCGGAGCCGGCGGGACGAGCTCGTCCCACAGCGTCACCGATGTCTTGTCCGACGAACGCGGTTGCGCCGCGGCGACGGGCACGATGCTGATCCGGTGGTCCTGTTGCATGCGCAGCGCGTTATCGGCAAGCAGCATCGCGCGTTCGGGTCTCGCGTATTCCTCCGAGCGTGCCGGCATGAACGGGCACGCGAGCGCGAACGCAATCGTCAGCTGCACGCAATACAGTGGAAAAAGAGTTCGCATGGCCGCATTCTCCGATCCGTTGAGCATTCAGCGAAATGCATGCCATCGGGTGAGGAGCCTTGTCGCGGCTGCGATTCGCGGGGGCGCGTCGTGAGTCGCGATCGAAAACGCCGGGAAATGTTTCAGGCGTGAAACGAAGGGGCTTGGGAATACTGCGGATTCAATCGGTACGCTTCCAGGATGAAAATCGGCGCGTGTGTCGATGCAGGTCGCGTCGCTGCGCGTTGGCTATGTGCAGACGATTGATCAACGTCGACCATTGAGCGATTCGACCGTTCGCCCATCAGCGCTGTAATCGGTTTATCGTATTCGGCGCCTATAACTAAGCTGTCTTGATCAAAAAAATAACTGGACGCGAGATAAGCGCCATCATGCGAGGCTTGTCGTCGCCGCGCATCGGCATGGCGAATCGAGCCGCTTCGGCTGACCCGGTTCGATCCTTTTGCACGCGACTTGGCGTGTGCGGCAATCGTTAGACGGTTGATGAACGGGGTGAGCATATGGGAGCCGAGCAGCGGCATGTGATCTATTTCTCGCGCGAGCCGAGCGACGCATTGCGCGGGCATTTCGACGAATGCGGGTGGCGAGTCGATCTTGCGGAAAGCGCACGCGACGTGCGGCGTGTCGTGCAGCACGGCGTGGCAACGGCCGGCCTGCTCGATTTCTCGCCCGGTTTTCGGCCCGCGGATCTGCGCGAACTCGAAGCGTGTCTGAGCATCCAGCACATCGGCTGGATTGCGGCGACCCGACGTGGCCAGTTGCAGGACGCCACGCTGCGGCATCTCATTCGTGACTATTGTTTCGACTACGTAACGATGCCGTACGAGGCGTCGCGCATCGTCGAGACCATCGGCCATGCGCACGGCATGGTCGCACTGACCGACCCGGTAGCGGCGCCCGTCGGCGCCGGACGTGCCGAAGGCGAGATGGTCGGCACCTGCGACGCGATGCTCGGGCTCTTCAGGACGATCCGGCGCGTCGCGACGACCGATGCACCGGTGTTCATCTCCGGCGAATCGGGTACCGGCAAGGAGCTGACGGCCGTTGCGATCCACGAGCGCTCGGCGCGTGCGCAAGCGTCGTTCGTCGCGATCAACTGCGGTGCGATTCCGTCGACGCTGCTGCAAGCCGAACTGTTCGGCTATGAGCGCGGCGCGTTTACGGGCGCGAACCAGCGCAAGATCGGCCGTGTCGAGGCCGCGAACGGCGGCACGCTGTTTCTCGACGAGATCGGCGACCTGCCGCTCGAGAGCCAGGCGAGCCTGCTGCGGTTCCTGCAGGAAGGCAAGATCGAGCGGCTCGGCGCGCATGTATCGGTGCCGGTCGACGTGCGCGTGATCTGCGCGACGCACGTGGACATGGAAGCGGCGCTGCGCGAAGGGCGGTTCCGCGAGGACCTGTTTCATCGGCTGTGCGTGTTGAAGATCGAGGAGCCGCCGCTGCGCGCGCGCGGCAAGGATATCGAGCTGCTGGCGCGCCACATGCTCGAGCGTTTCAAGGGGGATGCGCATCGCCGCCTGCGCGGCTTCTCGCCGGACGCGATTGCCGCGCTGTACGGCTATTCGTGGCCGGGCAACGTGCGCGAGCTGATCAATCGCGTGCGCCGGGCGATCGTGATGTCGGAGGGCCGGATGATTACCGCAGCCGATCTCGAACTCAACCAATTCGCGGTACTGGCGCCCGTCTCGCTCACCGAGGCGCGGGAAGCGGCCGAGCGGCAGGTGATCGAGCAGGCGCTGCTGCGTCACCGCGGCCGTTTTGCCGATGCGGCGCGCGAACTCGGCGTGTCGCGCGTCACGCTGTACAGGCTGATGTGCGCGCACGGCATGCGCGATCGCGGCGACCCGTTAGCAGGGTTTTCGGCGCCATTGCCGGAGGTTCCGCATCACGCTTGCTAAAATTGGCGGGTAACGGCCGCCCTCGCGGCCGAAGGAACCCGCATGAAACAGTACCTCGACCTCGTTCGTACCATCCTCGACACCGGCACCTGGCAGGAGAACCGCACGGGCATCCGCACCATCAGCATGCCCGGCGCGATGCTGCGGTTCGACCTGCAGCAAGGTTTCCCGGCCGTGACGACCAAGAAACTCGCGTTCAAGTCCGCGATCGGCGAACTGGTCGGTTTCCTGCGCGCATCGCGCAGCGCGGCCGATTTCCGCGCGCTCGGCTGCAAGGTGTGGGATGCGAACGCGAACGACAACGCGCAATGGCTTGCGAACCCGTACCGTCAGGGCGTCGACGACCTGGGAGACGTGTACGGCGTGCAATGGCGCCAGTGGCCCGGCTACAAGGTGCTCGACGCGGGCGCCGATGCGCAGATCGCCGACGCGACGCGCCGCGGCTTCCGGACCGTCACGCGCTTCGACGAGGACGGGGTGCCGAAGGTGCTGCTGTACAAGGCGATCGACCAGCTGCGCCAGTGTCTCGACACGATCATGGAGAATCCGGCCGATCGCCGCATTCTGTTTCACGCATGGAATCCGGCCGTACTCGACCAGATCGCGCTGCCCGCGTGCCATCTGCTGTATCAGTTCCTGCCGAACGTCACGAAGCGCGAGATTTCGCTGTGCCTGTACATCCGCAGCAACGATGTCGGGCTCGGCACGCCGTTCAACCTGACGGAAGGGGCCGCGCTGCTGTCGCTCGTTGGCCGGCTGACGGGCTACACGCCGCGCTGGTTCACGTATTTCATCGGTGACGCGCACATCTACGAGAACCAGCTCGAGATGCTGCAGCAGCAGCTCGCGCGCGAGCCGTACGACAGCCCTCGGCTCGAGATTGCCGAGCGTGTGCCGGACTACGCGAAGACGGGTGTCTATGCGCCCGAATGGCTGGAGCAGATCGAGCCGTCCGATTTTTCGCTCGTCGGCTACCGGCACCATGAGCCGCTGACCGCGCCGATGGCGGTCTGAGCAGCGGCGTTCGACGGCGGCGCGGGTGACGCGCCCCCCGCGCCCGGCAGAATGAAGAAGGCCCGACGCTCGCCGGTCGGGCCTTTCCGTTTCATCGGGCGCGGTTACTGGTGGCGCCGCTCGTCGTGGCTGCCGGGCGGCGGATTGCTCGGGTGCGGCGCTTCGACATGCGGTGCCGGTTGCGGCCGCGGTTCCATGTGCGGCGCGGGCATCGACGGCCGCGGCTCCATGCGCGGGGCCTGCGGCTGCGGGCGCGGCATTTCATGCACGGCGGGCGCGGGCGGGCGGTACTCGTTCACATGCGGCGGCGCGACTTCGCGGCGCGGTGCCGGTTGCGCGAATTCGGCACGCGGTTGCGGTGCCGGAGCGGCCCGTTCGGGCCGCGGCTGCGCATGCTGGGCCGGGGCCGCGAAATCGGGACGCGGACGCGGCTGTGGAATCTGCGCGGTCGTGTCGAGTCGCGGTTGCGGCAACGCGCGCGGCGTTTCCTGCCGCCCGCCGGGTTGCGTGCCGGGCGCGGCTTCCGGATGCGGGGCCGGCGCCGCGCTGCGCACAGGTGGCAGTGCGTTCTGTCCCGCTGCGTGGAGTGCGGTCGGCGGCGTCGGGCGCTGACGTGCCATCGGCGTGTGCGGCTGCATCCACGCGGGCGCGGGCGCCGCCGCCGCTGCATGCGTGTTGTCGCGCCCGGCCGGCTCGTTGGCGACCGTCGGCGGATGCGGGACGCCATTTCCGGAGCCCAATGCCTGATGCGGAGCGGGATTGCCCGGCGCCTGCGGCACGGCGCCGTTGGCGAAATGCGGCGCATTGGGGGCTTCGCCATTCATCGGCCGCGCACCATTCGGCACGACCGGCATCGGCGCACCCGGCCGTGCCGCCTGTGCCAGGGCCGGCTGGCCTTCGCGTGGCGCCTGCGCCGGTTGCACGACGGGACCGTGCGGATTCACGAGTTGCACGTTGCGCATTGCCCATGCACCAGCTTTCGGGTTGCCCGGAACGCGGACCGGGCGAGCCTGATAGTCGGCCGGCACGCTCGTCCTCACGACCGGTGCGCCCGCGCCCGGCACGTGGCCGCCCTGCCGTGCCAGATGGGCGGCTGCCTGGTCGCGATACGCGGCCGGCACCGCCGGATTGCGCGTCGCGACGAACGCGTGCTGTCCGATCGCCGCCGGCGGACGGTAGGTGGCCGTGCGCAGTCCGCCGGTAAAGCTCTGGCGAACCGGCGCAATGCCGGGCGTGCCCGGCATCACGTGCGCGTTGCGCCACTGCTGCGGATCGACGCGTTGCGAGAAGTGCGCGACCGGCTGGCCGTGCACGAACGCGGATGCCGGCACGGCCGTGATCGCGTGCGGCGCGCGGAAATTCACGTACGTCTTGTTGATGTTCGTGATGTTGGTGATGTTCGTCACGTTCACGGTCTTGTTCACCGTGACGTTGTTGACCACGATGTTCCGGTTCACGCGGTCGTAGTAATGCGGGCTCCAGCCACCCCAGCCGGGATGCCAGGGTTCGCCCGGGCCGAGTGCGAACCATGCGCAGCCGGCCGCGGCGACGCCGCCGACCGTCAGCGCGACGCTCCAGTCCGGGCCGCCGCCGCCGCCCACGAATGCGACGAGAGCGGGCGCGTAAACGGGCGGCTGGCTGACGACCATCGGGCCGGGCACCCACGCCCAGCTGTCGTCGACGTAGGCCCAGCGGCCGTAGTGATAGGGTGCGAAGCCCCATGGCGCATCGTCGACCCACGTCCAGCCCCACGGCGCCTGCCAGATCCAGTGACCGTCGTGATACGGCGCCCAGTCGGCCGGCGTGTCGTTCGGCACCCAGACCTCGCCGTAATTCGGGGTTTCGCGCCACGTGCCGTTCGCGTCGAGATCCTGGTAGCCCGGCACGTCGCGCGATACGTAGCGGGCCGACACCGAGCGCTGCTCGGCCGCATCGCGGCCGGCGGCCCACTGGTCGAGCGCATCGGGGTTCGGCGCGGCCGATTGCTGTGCGACCTGCAGGTCGGTGCCGGTGAACACGACCTGCTGTCCGGGCGACAGCGGATACTGCCCGTTACTGCCGTAGACGGTCGCGCTGCCGCTGCGCACGGTCACCGTCGTGCTCGCGCCGTTCGGCGCGACATCGACGCGATAGTCGCCGGGTCCGGAGATGCCGAGCGCGAGATTGGGCGTATCGATTTCGTACGACCCGCCGGACGGCAGATCGCGCACGTGCGTCGATACGGTGCCGAGCCCGACCTTCAGCTGCGTCGTGGCATCGTCGAGGTTCAGCACCGACAGGCTCGTCGATTCACCGAGTCGCACCGCGGTCGAGCCGATGTGCAGTTCCGAGCGCGCGCCGGCGTCGTTCCACAGCTGGTCGCCGGTCGTCAGCGGCCGGTTCACGGCGGCGTACGACCACGTATCGGTGCCGGCGGGCTCCGTCGTCACGGCACCCGACATGTAATTGAGCCGGGCGACGCGGCTCGGCGGATCGCCGCCCGGCTGCCGGGCGGCCGTCGCATACGCCGCGGCCTGTGTCGCTTGCGCGAATGCGGGGGGAAGGGTCGCCAGCGCGGCGAATGCGAGCAGCGTGCAGCGGGCGGTGCGCTTGAGCGTGAACAGGGAGGCCATCATGAGCGTCTTCGTCGTTATCGCGGCGCGTCGATTCGTGCCGTTGAGTTCACAATATCCGCTCGGCCTGTTTCAGTGCTCGGTGTTTTGTAAGTCGGATGGCACGCGATGTAACAAAACCTGTCCATCGCGTGCCGTTGTCGTCCGGTCGCAACATGCGTGTCAAGCGGACGTAAGCCAGTCGTCGAAAACCTGTTGTCCGGGCACGGTGACGCGCAACACGCGCGGCCGTGCGGCGCGCTCGATCCAGCCGTGTGCGCAGAAGCTGTCGAGCAGCGCGGCGCCGAGCGCGCCACCGAGATGCGCGCGGCGCTCGCTCCAGTCGAGGCAGCCGCATGCGAAGCGGCGCCGGCGTGTGCGCTGCTGCGCGACGTCGATGCCCCAGCGCGCGAGTGCCTGCGTGCCGAGCTCGGTGGTCTCGATCGCGTCGCCGTCCGCCTGCAGCCAGCCGCGTGCGGTGAGCCCGTCGAAGATGCGAACCGCGAGCTCGCCGGCCATGTGGTCGTAGCACGTGCGCGCGTAGCGCAGCTCGGCCGGCACCGTGCGCGATGGCGGTGGCACCGGACGGTTCGGCGCGGCCGCGCGGGCCACGTTCGCGAGCGCCTCGAGCGACGCCGCGATGTCGGCCGACGCGAGCCGGTAGTAGCGGTGCCGGCCGCGCACGTCGAGCGCGAGCAGGCCGCCTTCGGTCAGGCGCGCGAGGTGCGCGCTCGCCGCGGACGGCGACAGCCCCGCGATCATCGTCAATTCGCCGGCCGGCCGCGCGCTGCCGTCCATCAGTACCCATAGCATCGCGGCGCGCCCCGGATCGGCGATCATTGCGCCGATCCGGCTCAGGCCCGGAAAGTGGTGGTCGTCTTGATCGGTCATCGACGTGTCTCGTCAGGCGGAATGACTGCAGTGTAGGTGCTGCGCGTATTCGATGTTTCGCGTTCGGATGAAATGTCGGATGCATCGGGGCGCCGTACGAACCGCAGCCACCGGCCGCGCATGCGTAGAATGGCTGGACGCGGCGGCAGTGGGCCGCCGGATGCGACACGATGCAACGATGAAGACGATTTTCTGCCTGATTGCGGCCGCGCTCCTCTGCGCGGCCTGTGCGCAGGGCGGTGCAGGTGCCGCCGGCGAGCGGCGCGGCAGCCTCGAGATGTATGGGACGATCGATCAGGGAATCACGGTGCGTCGCTGACGGGCACCGATTTCCTGTGCCGTTGCCGGTTTGACGCGCGGGCGGGCGTGCCGTCGCGGCCGCGCGGCGGGCACTGCGACGTGTTGCCGCAGTGCAACGTATAATGCGCCGATTGCCGTACCCCCGCCGCCTGGAGCTACCACGATGTCCCAACCGTCCCCTGTACCGGCCGCCCTCGACCGCACCGAAACCGTATTCCGCTTCCTCGCCGAGCCGTCGTCCGTGAACTTCGGCGGCAAGGTGCATGGCGGCGCGCTGATGAAGTGGATCGACGAGGTCGCGTATGCGTGCGCGGCGGTCTGGTCGAGCCGCTATTGCGTGACGGTCAGCGTCGGCAACATCCGTTTCCAGCGCCCGATCCTCGTCGGCAACCTGGTCGAACTGAAGGCGCGCGTCGTCGCGACGGGCCGCACCAGCATGCACATCCATGTGTCCGTGCACGCCGGCGATCCGAAGGGCGGCGTGCTGCGCCAGACGACCGACTGCCTGGTCGTGTTCGTCGCGGTCGACGAGAACGGCAACCCGGTGCCGGTGCCGCCGTTCGTGCCCGAGACCGACGAGCAGAAGGTGCTCGCGAAGTATGCGGCCGACGTGCGCGCCGCCCTCGACAAGATCGTCGAGATGAAACCTGAAGAAGTGGCGAAAGGCACCGTCTGACAACAACGGGCGCCGCACATGCGCGCCGCGCCCGTCATCGCGTCGGATGCGCGATTACCGCGATCCGATCATCTCTTCAGGGCGTACCCACGCGTCGAATTCCGCCTCGGTCAGGTAGCCGAGCGCCAGCGCGGCGGCCTTCAGCGTCGAGCCGTCCTTGTGTGCCTTCTTCGCGATCTGCGCGGCCTTGTCGTAGCCGATGTGCGGATTGAGCGCCGTCACGAGCATCAGCGATTCGTTCAGCAGCAGGTCGATGCGCGCGCGGTTAGGCTCGATGCCCGCCGCGCAGTGGTCGTTGAAGCTCTGCGCGCCGTCGGCGAGCAGCCGCACCGACTGCAGCACGTTGTGCGCGATCATCGGCCGGAACACGTTCAGCTCGAAATTGCCGCTGGCGCCGCCGACGTTCACCGCGACGTCGTTGCCGAACACCTGACAGCACAGCATCGTCACGGCTTCCGACTGCGTCGGATTCACCTTGCCCGGCATGATCGAGCTGCCCGGCTCGTTTTCCGGAATCGACAGTTCGCCGAGCCCGCAGCGCGGCCCGCTCGCGAGCCAGCGGACGTCGTTGGCGATCTTCATCAGGCCGGCCGCGACCGTCTTCAGCGCACCGTGCGCGAACACCAGTGCGTCGGCGGCCGCCATCACCTCGAACTTGCTCGGCGCGGTCACGAACGGCAGCTTCGTCAACCGGCCGATCTCATCGGCCACGCGCACCGCGAACTCCGGATGCGCGTTCAGCCCGGTGCCGACGGCGGTGCCGCCGAGCGCGAGTTCGTACAGGTGCGGCAGCGCCGATTCGACGTGCCGGACGCCCTGGTCGAGTTGCGCGACGTAGCCGGAAAATTCCTGCCCGAGCGTGAGCGGCGTCGCGTCCTGCAAGTGCGTGCGGCCGATCTTCACGATGTCGGCGAAGGCCTTCGACTTCGCGTCGAGCGTCGCGCGCAGCGTGCGCAGCGCGGGCAGCAGGTGGTTGACGATCGCATAGGCGGCCGCGACGTGCATCGCGGTCGGGAACACGTCGTTCGACGACTGGCCGCGGTTCACGTCGTCGTTCGGGTGGACCTTGCGTGCTTCGCCGCGCTCGCCGCCGAGCAGTTCGCTCGCCCGGTTCGCGATCACCTCGTTGAGGTTCATGTTGGTCTGCGTGCCGGAGCCCGTCTGCCACACGGCGAGCGGGAATTCGCGCGGATGCTTGCCCGCGATGATCTCGTCGGCCGCGTCGATGATCGCGCGTGCCTTGTCGTCGGCCAGCACGCCGAGCGACTGGTTCACGGCGGCCGCGGCGCGCTTGACGATCGCGAGTGCGTGGATCAGCTCGGGCGACTGCTTCTCCGTCGAGATCCGGAAATTCTGCAGCGAGCGCTCGGTCTGCGCGCCCCAGAGCCGGTTGGCTGGCACGGCGATCTCGCCGAACGTATCGCGTTCCATCCGCACTGCTTCGTTCATGATGCACTCCTCTTGGGAAGGGGAAAGGCCGCGCGTCGCGCGGCGTCTGGCGTATCGTGAGGCAGTCGCGCCGCTGGCGCGGCGTCGTGGGTCTTCAGCCGACAAGCATAGCGCCGGCCGCGATTTTGCGTCGTGTCGCGCTCAGCGCGTCGATGCGACGAGCGACGCGGTCTTCAGATGGAAGCGCCAGGCCATCAGCACGGCGACGCTTGCGAGGCCGGCCGCGAGCCCCCACCACAGGCCGCGTGCGCCGAGGCCCGCGTGGAACGCCAGCCAGTAGCCGGTCGGGAAGCCGATGCCCCAGTAGCCGAGGGCCGCCGCGAGCATCGGAATGCGTGTATCCCGCAGCCCGCGCAGCGCGCCCGACCCGACAGTCTGCATTCCGTCGACGATCTGGAACACCGCGGCGATGCCGAGGAGCGACGCGGCAAGCGACACGGTCGCCGCGTTGGCAGGATCGTCGAGGTGCAGGTACAGGCCGACGATCGCATGCGGCGCGACGATCAGCACGAGCCCCGACAGCGACATGAACGCGACACCGAGGCCGAGCGCGACGAAGCCCGCATGCCGCGCGGCGACCGGCTGGCCGGCGCCGATCCAGTAGCCGACCCGCACGTTGGCGGCCTGGCCGATCGCGAGCGGCACCATGAACGCCACCGACGCGACGTTCAGCGCGATCTGGTGCGCGGCAAGCGACGTCGCACCGAGCACGCCGATGGTCAGGCCCGTGGCGAGAAACAGCGTCGATTCGACCCCGTACGTGATCGCCACCGGCCAGCCGATGCCGATCAGTTCGCCCATCACGGGCAGTTTCGGGCGGGCGGCGGTCACGAAATGACGGAACCGCTGGCGGCCGTGCAGCAGCCAGATCAGCGCGAGCGCGGTGAGCCAGATGGTGATGGTCGTCGCGACCGCCGAGCCGAGGAAGCCGAGCCGCGGCAAGCCGAATGCGCCGTGGATCAGTCCGTAGTTCAGCACGCCGTTGATTCCGACGCCGCCGATCGACACCCACAACAGCCGCCGTGCGGCGCCGATCGCGGGGAGGAATGCGCGCATCAGTCCGACGCCGATCAGGCTGCCGAGCGCCGCGAACCGCAGGATGCCGGTGTACTCGCCGACGTGATGCGCGAGCGTCGGCGGTTCGTGGAACATCAGCAGGATCGGTTCGGACAGCGACAGCGCGACGATCGCCGGAATCGCGAGCAGCACGGACAGCACGAAGCCGGTCCAGTAGATGTGCGGCACGCGGTGTTCCGCCTGCGCGCCGCGCGCATGCGCGACGCTCACGCTGACCGACGACAGCACGCCCTGCAGCACGGTCACGATGACGAAGAAGAAGTTCGCGCCGAGGCCACCCGCCGCAAGCGAATCGGGGCCGAGCGAGCCGAGCAGCACCGTGTCGGTGACGCTCATCGCCATCTGCGAGAGTTGCGCGATCGCGAGCGGCGCGGCGAGGCGGGCGGTATCGGCGGCATGACTGGACAGGGACGGCGGCGCGGCGGCCGTCCGCGTAAGACCGGAATGCGACATGGAATGGGCGCTCGCGCGGGTGCGGGCCCGCGCCGTCTGTATTTATTTTGAGAGACGGCTAGCTTACGGCTTTATTCGAACGGTGTCGAACGCGCGCCGATGGCCATGTCACGGTCAGGGGGAACCGCTATGCGTCGTGAACCGCGATCCGCGTATCGCCGAACAGCACGACCTGGCCCGCGCGGATCTTGCAGGTCTTGCGCAGCTCGACCACGCCGTCGACTTTCACCGCGCCGGACGCGACGAACATCTTCGCGGTGCCGCCGCTGTCCGCGAGGCCGGTGATCTTGAGAAGGTTGTGCAGCTCGACGTATTCGCCGGTCAGCGTGAAATCCAGATTGGGCATGACGAAGGAAGCGCGCGATGCGCGGGAGGAACCGCCCCGCATCATACGGCACCGCGGCCCCGCACGCGAGCGCGGACGTTCGTGCAGGTTCGCGGGCCGCAGTTGTTAAGGACTGTGAGCGATTCGTCAGCAAATGAAACGGTGGGTAACAGTCTGAGAGATTCGAGAACCTGCCGGTCCGCCCGCGGGTCTTTCGTCGTACCTGCTGCGTGTTGCGGCAGGGGACGCGACGGACCGCATCGAGGCGGTTCGCGCCCACAACTTCTTGAGGAGGATGGTCATGTCCAAGATTCGTACGATGCTGATCGGTGCCGCGCTGACGGCGTTTGCCACTTCGGCCGCATTCGCGCAGACGGGCGGCGCGGTACAGGGTACCGCGGGCGCCGGCGTGCAGACGCAGGCGCCGGCCGCAGGGGCAGGCGCCGGCGCGGGTATGGAGGGTGGGGCCGGCGCGAACGCGTCGGGCAATGCGGTCGGCGGTGCGACCGATGCGGTTGGTGCGGCAGCCGGCGGCGCGCAGGATACGGCGGCGTCGTCGGTCCACTCGGCCAAGAAGCACGCGAAGCATGCGATGAAGTCGGCCAAGCACCACGCAGGGTCGGCGAAGTCGAAGGTGGGTGACGAGGCGGTCGAAGGCGGCGCGTCGGTCGGCGTGCAGGGCGGTGCATCGGCCTCGGGCGCCGCGCAGTAAGCGGCACCCCGACGTCGCACGACGCTCGCCCCGGACGGCGCGTCGTGACGGCGATCAATCCGCGGCCCGGTTCGCTTCGTGCGAACCGGGCCGTTCTTCATGCGTGGAGGCGGGCCGTCATGGCCGGCGTTGTTCCGGCCCCGGTCCATGCGCCGGCTGTGCGGCGGACGGCGTAAACACGCTGCGCAGCCACGCGGCGAGCCGCGCGAATACGTCGTACGGCTCGTCGACGAAGATCTCGGGCTTCAGCAGCCGCAGGTATTCCATGATCTGCTGCGCTTCCTGTTTCTGGAACGAACCGTGCGCGAGCCCGAGCCGCAGCAGGCCGCGCAGTTCGCCGAGCTTGTCGCGCGCGGCGCTGCCAACGCTCATCTCGCATGCGAGCTTCGCCTCGTAGATGCGCTGGCGCAGCGATTCGGCGAGCCGCCATGCGGGCGTCTGCATCGTTTCCTCGAGCGCCTGGATGTCGTGCACCGCGCTCTTGATCTGCGCCGCGAGTGGATCGAC
Organism: Burkholderia sp. Bp8998; assembly: GCF_003854235.1. NCBI lineage: Bacteria > Pseudomonadati > Pseudomonadota > Betaproteobacteria > Burkholderiales > Burkholderiaceae > Burkholderia > Burkholderia sp. Bp8998. The sequence goes on along the minus strand of NZ_QTQF01000014.1, from coordinate 132,264 downwards.
GAGCGACGCGTCGCCCTGCGCTTCGGCGACGATCGCCTTGGCCCAGTCGCGGCACGCCTTCGCGAGCTCGTCGGGCGTCCATTCGGAGCGCGACGCGAAGCCGAAGCCGAATTCGCCGGCCTGCCGCATCAGGATCGCGACGACGTCCGGGAATTCCTTGTCGAGCGTGCGCTTTGCCCACGCATACTGGCCGCCCTCGAGCATCCGCTGCACGGCATGCTCGGTTAGCGGCACCATGTTGTCGAGCAGCTTGGCGCGCAGGAAATCCTCGAACGACGGCGTCGCGAACTGCGGGTCGAGTTTCAGCGACACGCGCACGAATGCGTCGTAGTCCTTGCGCAGGGACGCAAGCGTGTCGTCCTTGAGGGAAAGGGTGATCTGGCCCATGAGTCGTCTCGATGGCGGCCTGCGCGGGCCGGTGGCCGACACCGCGCACCGGTGCGGGCGCAGCGTCGACGGACCGGTTCGCGCCGAGGCCGATGGCGGGTCTTCATTCCCTATATCGGCGCGCCGGACGGAAACTTGAGCGCGGCCGGCGATGTTCGCTCAGGCCGACAGCCAGTGCGGCATCACGACCCCTTGCCAGAAGAAGAACACCGCGAGCCCGACCGCGATCGTCACGAGCGGCCGGCGCGTCGTCGCCGACACGAGCACCGCGGCGAGCGCGCCGACGAGCTGCGGATTGCGCCAGGTCAGCTCGGCCGCGCCGCCGTGCGGCGAGACGGTCATCGGCACGATGATCGCGGTCAGCACGGTGACGGGCACGAAGCCGAGCGCGGTCCGCACGAGCGGCGGGAAAGTCAGCCGCTCGCCGAACAGGAACAGCGTCGTCCGGATCGCATAGGTGATCACGGCCATGCCGAGGATCAACAGCGCGTAGCTCACGATGCGGCCTCCGTGCGTGAAGCGGTGCGCGAACGCTCGTGCAGCAGCGTGAGCGCGACGCCGACCACGACGCCGGCGGCGACCGCGCCCAGCAGCCCGAGCTTGTACGGCCAGCCCTGCCAGAAGTACGCGAGCGCGCCGGCGGTCGCGGCGGCCGCCAAATAGCGCAGCGTGCCGAGTTGCGGGACGACGATCGCGATGAAGGTCGCCGCCATCGCGAAATCGAGGCCGAGCGACTGGAGGCCCGGGAAGGCCGCGCCGAAGCCGATGCCCGCGAGCGTCCAGACCTGCCAGTTCAGGTACATCGCGAGACCCGAGCCGAAAAAGTAGTGAGGGCCGATCGTACCCGGCGGGAAGTGGCGGTAGTGCGCGTAGGCGACCGCGAATACCTCGTCGGTCATCAGCGCGCCGAGCGTCGCACGCCAGCGCAGCGGCAAGTGCGCGACGTACGGCGCGAGCGTCGCGCTGTACAGCAGGTGACGCAGGTTCACGATCAACGTCGTCGCGAGCACGACGACGAAGCTCGCGCTGCCGGCGATCAGGCCGAGCGCGATGAATTGTGCGGAGCCCGCGAACACCGCGAGCGACATCAGCGCGCCGTGCCATGCGGCGAGCGGGCCGCCGCCGACGAGCGTGCCGAAGATCACGCCGAACGGCGCCGCGCCGATCATCATCGGGATCGTGTCGCGGGCACCGTCGAGCCATTCGTTGAGCGGGCGGCGAGGCGGGGGCGAAGGTCGGGGGGTAGGGTTCAAGGGGCGCGTCTCCATGAAATGGAGGATAGCGGGGGCGATGCCGTGGCGGCTTGTATGTTCTTGCGCTCGCGGGCGCCTGCGGCGCTGCATGCGTGCCGGCTGCCGCGTGGTGTCGAACGCAGGGAGGGTGCGTCAGCGCGCCTGCCAGCGTCCGGGCGGCACGCCGAACATCCGTTTGAAATGCCGTGTGAAGTGGCTCTGGTCGACGAAACCGCTGGACGCGGCGACCTCGGCGATCGACACGCCCGCGCGCAACGGCGCAAGCGCGCGCTGCAGCCGCAGCTGGTTGCGCCACGCATGCGGCGGCATCCCGGTCGTGCGCGTGAACAGGCGCGCTGCGTGAAACGGCGACAGGCCGGCGGCCTGCGCGACGTCGTCGAGCGTGACCGTGCACGTGAGATCGGCAGCGAGCCGTTCGCGCATCGCGTCGACGCGCGGCTCGTCGGCCGCGAGCACCGCCGGCTGCTGCCGCGCGTCGGCATGGCGCACGATCAATGTCGACAGCGCATCGAGCAACGCCGTTTCGGCGGCGAGCGGATCGTAGACGCGCGGTGCCGCGGCGGCCGGATCATCGGCGGCCGGTTGCTCGTGGGGGTAGAACGGCGGCATGCGTTCGCTGCCGGCCTCCATCATCCGGTGGGCCAGCGCGAGCCGTGCCGCGAGATCGGCGTCGCGGATCACGTCGGACGGGAACCAGGGCGCATCCTGCGGGCGCCCCGCGATCGCGCTCGCGAGCGCGCGAATGTAGTCGACCGGCACGTAGCTCACGCGATAGCACCAGCCTTCGTCGGTCGCGCGCGAGCCCGTGTGCACGTCGCCGGGATTGATCACGGGCACGGTGCCCGTTTCGGCGACATGGCCGCTGCCGCGGCAGGTATAGCGCTCCGCACCCTCGAGGATCACGGGGATCGTGTACGCGTCGTGCCAGTGCGGCGCGAACGTATGGTCGCGATAGGTGGCCGTGAGCAGATCCGCGTCCGGCAGCAGCGGCGTGCGCCAGTAGCGTGCGGAGTCCGGAAGAAGACGGGTGGCGGACATGGTCGGGCGCGAAGGCGGTCGAATCGACAGTGTATCGCTCGCGCGCTCGGCCGGCGCGGCCTTACTTGACCGGAATCGTCGTGCCGGCCGGCATCGGCACCGCGGTGACGGCGTTCTTCGGGCTGCCGCTGACGATGCGGTCGCTGTAGGTCAGGTAGACGAGCGTGTTGCGCTTCTTGTCGACTACGCGCACGACGTGCAGCGTCTTGAAGATGAACGACATCCGTTCGCTGAACACGTCGGTCTGCTGCTTGAGCGGCTCCTTGAAGCTGAGCGGGCCGACTTGCCGGCACGCGATCGACGCTTCGCTCGGATCCTCGGCGACGCCGAGCGTGCCCTTGATCCCGCCGGTGCGCGCCCGCGACACGTAGCAAGTGACGCCCGTCACGAGCGGATCGTCGTATGCTTCGACGACCACGCGGTCGGAGCCCGTCACGCGGAAATGGGTGTTGACGCTGCCGACTTCTTCCGCGTACGCGAGTGGCGCGGCGGCAAAGGCGGAGAGCAGAAGGGCGAGCGGCGCGGCGGAAAGGAGGCGGTGCTTCATCGACGGAACCGGATGCGAATGCGGGACAGAGACTCTAGCATGCGCGACGGCGACCGGCGGGCGCCGGAAAAACAAAAGGCCCGTCGAATGACGGGCCTTTCGCTGTCTGGCTCCCCGACCTGGGCTCGAACCAGGGACCTACGGATTAACAGTCCGGCGCTCTACCGACTGAGCTATCGGGGAATAAATCGGTACATCTGCGTGTTTGTCTGGTGGCCAACAAAAAACCCGTCCACTTTCAACGGGCCTTTGCGTTTTTGGCTCCCCGACCTGGGCTCGAACCAGGGACCTACGGATTAACAGTCCGGCGCTCTACCGACTGAGCTATCGGGGAACAAACAACAACAGCAGAGAAACGAGATTGTATGGAGTGTTCGCTAACCTGTCAACACTTTTGGGCGACGATGCGCAAAAAACTTTCTGCGGCGCGGCTTCGCGATCAGCGCTCGAGCAGGTGCAGCTTGTCCTGCACGTCCTTCCACTCGTCCGCGTCGGCCGGTGCCGGCTTGGTCTTCGTGATCGACGGCCAGTTCTTCGCCAGCTCGGCGTTCAGCTCGGTGAACTGCTGCTGGTCGCCCGGAACGTCTTCTTCGGCATAGATCGCATTGGTCGGGCACTCGGCGACGCACACGGCGCAGTCGATGCACTCGTCCGGATCGATGGCGAGAAAGTTGGGACCTTCACGGAAGCAATCCACCGGGCACACATCCACGCAATCCGTGTATTTGCACTTGATGCAGCCTTCGGTCACAACGTGAGTCATTAAAACGCTCCTGCTTGGCGGTATATATGGGGTGGCGTTTGCGCCAAAAGCGGCATTGTAACTGAAGCGCAAAACCCGCATGGCATGGTCGGCTATCCGGCTTATATCGTTTCGTGATTAGTTTATGGGGCCGACCGCGGGCGCGGCGCGTGCGGCCGTCCGCACGGCGCGGCGGGCAGGGGGAGGCGGTTTCACGATGGTCGGGCCCGCATTCGGGTAACATGGCCGACAGACCGGGCGGCGCGCGGTGCGCCGGGGCCCTGTCACGATATTGGCGGTGCCGTAATCATGATCATCACTTCGCTGCTCGACACGGATCTCTACAAGTTCACGATGATGCAGGTCGTCCTGCATCACTTTCCTGCCGCAAACGTCGAGTACCGGTTCCGGTGCCGCACGCCGGGCGTCGATCTCGTGCCGTACATCGACGAGATCCGCGACGAGGTGCGCGGCCTGTGTTCGCTGCGCTTCACCGACGACGAACTCGACTACCTGCGGCGCATGCGCTTCATCAAGAGCGATTTCGTCGACTTCCTCGCGCTGTTCCACCTGAACGAGAAGTACATCTCGATCACGCCTTCGCCGAAGGGCAACGGCGAGATCGACATCGTGATCGAGGGGCCGTGGCTGCACACGATCCTGTTCGAGATCCCGGCGCTCGCGATCGTCAACGAGGTCTATTTCCGCAACACGCAGCGGGAGCCCGACTATCGCGAAGGCCGCGAGCGGTTGTGCGAGAAGATCAAGCTGCTTGGCGCGAAGCCCGAGTTCGCCGACTGCAAGATCGCCGACTACGGCACGCGCCGGCGCTTCTCGAAGGTGTGGCACGAGGAGGTCGCGCTGACGCTGCGCGACGGGCTCGGGCCGCAGTTCGCGGGCACGAGCAACGTGTTCTACGCGATGAAGCACGGCCTGACGCCGCTCGGCACGATGGCGCACGAATACCTGCAGGCCTGCCAGGCGCTCGGCCCGCGGTTGCGCGATTCACAGACCTACGGTTTCGAGATGTGGGCGAAGGAGTATCGCGGCGACCTCGGGATCGCGCTGTCGGACGTCTACGGGATGGATGCGTTCCTGAACGACTTCGACATGTACTTCTGCAAGCTGTTCGACGGCGCGCGCCACGATTCGGGTGATCCGTTCGAGTGGGGCGAACGCATGCTGCGCCACTACGAGGCGAACCGCTGCGATCCGCGCACCAAGGTGCTCGTGTTCTCGGACGCGCTCGACATCCCGAAGGTCATGCAGCTCTACGAACGGTTCCGCAATCGCTGCAAGCTCGCGTTCGGCGTCGGCACGAACCTCACGAACGATCTCGGCTACGTGCCGCTGCAGATCGTGATCAAGATGGTCCGCTGTAACGGACAGCCGGTCGCGAAGCTGTCGGATACACCGGGCAAGAGCATGTGCGACGACAAGGCGTATCTCGCGTACCTGCGCCAGGTATTCGGCATCGCGCAGCCGGCGGACGACGCATCGCAGTAAGCGTCGGCCATGCGGCCAGATGCGTCGCGCCGAGGGCGGCCGGTATAATCCGACGGTATCGCACGCCAACGTCACGAGGACCGTTCATGGACACTTCCGCTGCCCGTCGCCAGATCCTCGCACGCATTCGCGCGGCGCAAGGACGCGCACCCGAGCCCGATGCAGCGGAGCGCGACGGCGTCGCCGACTATCTCGCCCGCCATCCCGAAGGGCCGCGCCCGCCGATGCCGGCCGACCTCGTCGCCGCGTTCGTCGATGAAGCGGCGCGCCTGTCTACGACGGTCGACGAAGTCGCGACGCTGGCCGACGCGCCCGCCGCCGCTGCCCGCTATCTTTCCGCTCACGGACTGCCGATGCAGGCCGTCGCATGGCGCACGCTGGCCGAGCTCGACTGGGCGGGGGCAGGCCTGGCGGTCGACTGCCGCAAGCCGCGCGACGGCGATCTCGTCGGCCTCACGGGCTGCTTCTGCGCGACCGCCGAAACGGGTTCGCTGGTGCTGCTGTCCGGCCCCGACACCTATGCATCGGCCGGGCTGCTGCCGGAAACCCACATCGCGATCGTGCCGGCGTCGCGGATCGTCGCGGGCCATGAAGACGCATTCGCACTGATTCGCGCGGAGCGCGGCGAATTGCCGCGCGCGGTCAATTTCGTATCGGGCCCGTCGCGTACGGGCGATATCGAGCAGACCATCGTGCTGGGCGCGCACGGCCCGTACCGCGTTCACGCGATCGTCGTGCGCGGCGCATGACGCGCGCGCCCGATCCATCCTCACTCGACTCACTCGCACAAGGAAGTACTGCATGAAACGACATGCCGCCTGGGCGGGCATGGCGTCGGGAGCCGCGCTTGGCGCCGTTCCCGCGCTCGCATCGGCCGCCACGCTCGACGGTGCCACGCTGTCCGCACTCTGGGGCATCCCGTTCGCCGGGATCCTGCTGTCCATCGCGGTGTTCCCGCTCATCGCCCCGGTGTTCTGGCATCACCATTTCGGCAAGATCGCCGCGGCGTGGGCGATCGCGTTCCTGGCTCCGTTCGCGGTCGCGTTCGGTGCGGGCACGGCGTTCGGTACGCTGGTGCACGCGCTGCTCGAGGAATACATCCCGTTCATCGTGCTGCTGACCGCGCTCTATACGGTTGCCGGCGGCATTTGCGTCAACGGTAACCTGCACGGCACGCCGAAGCTGAACACCGCGATCCTCGCGCTCGGCACGCTGCTCGCGAGCGTGATGGGCACGACGGGTGCCGCGATGCTGCTGATCCGGCCGCTGCTGCGCGCGAACGACAACCGCAAGCACGTCGTGCACGTCGTGATCTTCTTCATCTTCCTCGTCGCGAACGCGGGCGGCTCGCTGTCGCCGCTCGGCGATCCGCCGCTGTTCCTCGGCTTCCTGAACGGCGTGAGCTTCTTCTGGACGACCACGCATCTCGCGCTGCCGATGCTGTTCATTTGCGCGGTGCTGCTGACGCTGTTCTTCGTGGTCGATACGTACTTCTACCGGAAAGGCGGCGAGGAGCGGCCCGCCGCGCTCGACCCGACGCCCGACGACGCCGCGCTGTCGATCGACGGCAAGGTCAACTTCGTGCTGCTCGCGGCCGTGATCGGCCTCGTGCTGATGAGCGGCGTCTGGAAGCCGGGCATCAGGTTCGACGTGTGGGGCACGCACGTCGCGCTGCAGAATCTCGTGCGCGATGTCGTGCTGGTCGTCGTGGCGCTCGTGTCGCTCGCGCTGACGCCGCGCTCGGCGCGCGAAGGGAACGCGTTCAACTGGGCGCCGATCGAGGAGGTCGCGAAGCTGTTCGCGGGGATCTTCGTGACGATCGCGCCGGTGATCGTGATCCTGCGCGCGGGTGCGGACGGCGCGTTCGCGCAGATCGTCCATCTCGTCACGGGGCCCGACGGCAAGCCGATCGACGCGATGTACTTCTGGGCGACCGGCCTGCTGTCGTCGTTCCTCGACAACGCGCCGACCTATCTCGTGTTCTTCAACCTCGCCGGCGGCGATGCGCAATCGCTGATGACGGCGGGCGCGACGACGCTCGCCGCGATTTCCGCGGGGGCGGTGTTCATGGGCGCGAACAGCTACATCGGCAATGCGCCGAACTTCATGGTGAAGGCGATCGCGGAGTCGCGCGGCGTGAAGATGCCGAGCTTCTTCGCGTATCTCGGCTGGGCGCTCGTGATACTGGTGCCGGTATTCCTGCTGACGTCGTGGATTTTCTTCACGGCCTAGGCTGACGATTTTCAACCAAGCGCGGACGATTCCGGCGGCACTCGATGCGCCGCGTTCCGGCCGCCGCATGTGGAGATGGCGATGCAGAAGATCCTGGTCGCGCGTCCGATCTTTCCGGACGTGATCGAACGGCTCGAGCAGTATTTCGAAGTCGACTGGAACAACGGCGATGCGCTCGCCCCCGACGCGCTCGCCGCGCGTCTCGCCGACAAGGACGGCGCGCTGACGGCGGGCGACCCGGTCGACGCGGCTGTGCTCGCGGCGGCGCCGCGCCTGCGCGTCGTGTCGAACATGGCGGTCGGCTACAACAACTTCGACATGGCCGCGTTCAACGCGGCGAACGTGCTCGGCACCAACACGCCGGACGTGCTGAACGAGTCGACCGCGGATTTCGGCTGGGCGCTGATGATGGCCGCCGCGCGTCGGATCGCCGAATCCGAGCACTGGTTGCGCGCCGGACACTGGCGGAAATGGGCGTACGACGGTTTCCTCGGCAGCGACATTTACGGCTCGACGCTCGGCGTCATCGGAATGGGGCGCATCGGTCAGGCGCTCGCGCGGCGTGCGCGCGGCTTCGGGATGCAGGTGATCTATCACAACCGGTCGCGGGTCGCGCCGGAGATCGAGGCCGAGCTGAACGCCGAATACGTGTCGAAGGATGCATTGCTGGCGGGTGCCGATCACGTCGTGCTCGTGCTGCCGTACACGAAGGAGAACCATCACACGATCGGCGCGGCCGAGCTCGCGAAGATGAAGCCCACCGCGACGCTGACGAACATCGCACGAGGTGGCATCGTCGATGACGCGGCGCTGGCCGCCGCGCTGCGCGACGGGACGATCGCCGCGGCCGGCCTCGACGTGTATGAAGGCGAGCCGAGCGTCCACCCGGCGCTGCTCGAGGTGCCGAACGTCGTGCTGACGCCGCACATCGCGAGCGCGACCGAGAAGACGCGCCGCGCGATGGCGAACCTCGCGGCCGACAATCTGATCGCCGCGCTGGGCGTTGGGCCGCGCGCGGGGCAGCCGCCGAATCCGATCAACCCTGACGTGATCGGGAAGCCGCGCGCATGACGACGATGTTGTTGCTGGCAGCGGTCGTCGTGCTGGCCGTCGCGCTCGCGGTGGCGATCGTCGCGATGGTGCGCGGCGGCGGCCGCCATGACGACGCGGTCGTGCTCGGCGACCAGATCGAGGACGCCGCGCACGCGCAGGCGCTCGCGGTCGAGCGGCTCGAACGCGAGTTGCGCGGCGAGATCGTCGAGAATGCGCGCGGCTCGCGCACCGAGCTGGCCGGCAATTTCTCGCAGCTTCAGCAGACACTCGCGACGCAGTTGACGAGTATCGCGACCGTGCAGAACAACCAGATCGAAGGTTTCGCGCAACAGCTCGGCAAGCTCGTCGCGGGCAACGCGCAGCAGTTCGACGCGATGCGCGAGAGCGTGCAGCGCCAGGCGCAGCAGGCGCGCGAAGAGCAGACGGTCGCGCTGCGGCTGTTCGGCGACACGCTGAACCGGCAGCTCACGCAACTGACCGAGGCCAACGATCGCCGGATCGGTGAAGTGCGTGCGACGCTCGAGCAGCGGCTGAAGGAAATCGAGACGAACAACGCGGCGAAGCTCGAGGAGATGCGCCGTACCGTCGACGAGAAGCTGCATGCGACGCTCGAACAACGGCTCGGCGAATCGTTCAAGCTCGTGTCGGACCGGCTCGAGCAGGTGCACCGCGGGCTCGGCGAGATGCAGACGCTCGCGGCCGGCGTCGGCGACCTGAAGAAGGTGCTGACCAACGTGAAGACGCGCGGCACCTGGGGCGAGGTGCAGCTCGAGGCGTTGCTCGAGCAGATGCTCACACCCGACCAGTACGCGAAGAACGTCGCGACGGTGCCGAAGAGCAGCGAACGCGTCGAGTTCGCGATCCGGCTGCCGGGGCGCGACGCCGGCACGCGCGACGCGCCGCCGGTGTGGCTGCCGATCGACGCGAAGTTTCCGCGTGAGGACTACGAGCGGCTGATCGATGCGCAGGAACGTGCCGATTCGGTGGCGGTCGAGGAAGCGGCCCGTGCGCTCGAGGCGCGCGTGCGGATGGAGGCGCGCACGATCGCCGAGAAGTACGTCGCACCACCGCATACGACCGATTTCGCGCTGCTGTTCCTGCCGACCGAGGGGCTCTATGCGGAGATCCTGCGCCGCCCGGGGCTGACCGACCTGCTGCAGCGCGACTATCGCGTGACGGTGGCCGGGCCGACCACGCTGACCGCATTGCTGAACAGCCTGCAGATGGGTTTCCGCACGCTCGCTATCGAGCAGCGCTCGAGCGAGGTGTGGCAGGTGCTCGGTGCGGTGAAGACCGAATTTGGCAAGTTTGGCGACGTGCTCGCGCGCACGAAGGCGCAGCTCGAAACGGTCACGCGCTCGATCGAGGCCGCCGAGCAGCGCACCCGCGTGATGAACCGCAAGCTGAAACAGGTCGAGGCGTTGCCGGGCGAAACGGCGGCCGGGCTGCTCGGTGCGGAAGCCGCGGACGGCGCCGATGCGGACGATGCATGACGCACGACGCGGGCCGCCGAAACCGGCTGGAACGAAAAACGGGCGCCGCGGCGCCCGTTTTCTTTTGACACAGCGGCCGGCGTGGCCGGCCCGTGTTCAGCGTGCGGCGAGCGCGTCCAGCGCGTCGCCGGTGACGCGCACGATGCGCCAGTCCGGCAGCACGGTCGCGCCCATCTTCTCGTAGAAGTCGATCGCCGGCTGGTTCCAGTCGAGCACCGACCATTCGAAACGGCCGCAGCGGCGCTCGACGGCGAGTGCCGCGAGGTGCTGCAGCATCGCGGTGCCGAGGCCCGTACCGCGCTGCGACGGCTGTACGTACAGATCCTCGAGATACAGACCGCGACGGCCGAGGAACGTCGAATAGTTGTGGAAGAACAGCGCATACGCGACGATCGCGCCATCGCGCTCGGCCACCAGCGCTTCGGCGGCGGGGTGCTTGCCGAACAGCGCATCGGCCAGATCGGCGTCGCGCGCGACGAACAGGTGCGTGAGCTTCTCGAACTCGGCCAGCTCGCGCATCAGCGCGAGGATCGCGCCGACGTCGCGCGCTTCGGCCGCGCGAATCAGCGGCGTGCCGTTCACGCTTCCTCCGGCGGATCCGACAGCACGATCTCGATGCCGCCGAAGCGCGACGCGACCCAGTTGTACGCGTGGCAGGCGATCCACAGCAGCACGAAGCCGAGGATCGCGTTCAGCAGCAGCGCGCTCAGGATCGTGCTCAGTTCGACCATCCCGTAGCGGATGTACGCGACCAGGATGCCGAGCAGCACGATCGGCACGCTGAACGTCAGGTAGACGAGGATCAGCGCCTTCGCGGTTTGCCCCGCGGCGATCGACGAGATTTGTTTCTTCATGTGCGGATTGCCCCCGTAGAGATATACCGATTGGAATTCAGATCAGGCCGTCGAGCGGCAGGATGTCGACCGGGGCGCCCGCGTCGACTGCCGCGGTATCGTGGCCCAGGACGATGAAACAGTTGGCGGCCGCGAGGCCGCTCAGTGATGCGGAACTCTGCGAACCGGCCGGCGCGACGTGCCACTGGCCGTCGGCGTCGCGTGTCGCGATGGCGCGCAGGTATTCGGTACGGCCCGGACGCTTTTTCAGTGCCTGCGTGCTGCGTGCCGTGTACATCGCCGGCGCCGGCGGATGCGCGCCGGCCAGCGTCAGCAGCGCGGGGCGCACGATCGCGTAGAACGTTACGGCGGACGCGACCGGATTGCCGGGCAGCCCGAAGAACAGCACGTGACCGGCGCCGTCGCCCGCGCGCGCGAGCGTGCCGCATGCGAGCGGCCGGCCGGGCCGCAGCGCGAGGCTCGCGAAGGTCACGTCGCCGAGCCTCGCCATTACGTCGCGCGTGAAATCGGCCTCGCCGACCGACACGCCGCCCGACGTGATCACCGCGTCGGCCTGTGCGGCGGCGGCATCGCGCAGTGCGCGTTCGAGCGCTGCCGGATCGTCGCGGACGATCCCGAGATCGAGCGCGTCGATGTGCAGCCTTTCGAGCATCGCGACCAGCATTCCGCGATTGCTGTCGTACAGCGTGCCGCGGCCGGGCGGCTCGCCGGGTTCGCGCAGTTCGTCGCCGGTCGAGAACACGGCGACGCGCACGCGGCGGCGCACCGTGACTTCGCGTAACCCGAACGATGCGAGCAGGCCGAGATCGGACGGGCGCAGGATGCGGCCGGCGGCTAGCGCGCAGGCGCCGCGCGCGAGATCCTCGCCGGCGCGGCGGCAGTTTGCGCCGCGCGCGACGTCGTGCGCGGCGAAGCGGATGACGTCACCGTCGACGTGTACGCGTTCCTGCGGAATGACCGTGTCGCATCCGGCCGGCATCGGCGCGCCGGTCATGATGCGGATGCACGCGCCGGGTGCGACGGCCTCGTCGAACGGGTGGCCGGCGAGCGCCGTGCCCGCCACCGTCAGCGCGACATCGGCGGCCGATGCAAGTGCGCCAGCGCTGCCGTCGAATGCATAGCCGTCCATTGCCGAGTTGTCGTACGCGGGGATGTCGAACGGCGCATTCACGTCTGCCGCGAGCACGCGGTCGAGGGCGTCATGCAGCGGCACCGTGTCGCATGCGTCGACCGGTACCGCGAACCGGCATGCGAGCGCCTGCGCGTCCGCGAGCGACAGCGGGGCAGCGGAATCGGGTGCGGTTCGGGAGGCGGGCGAGGATTGCGTGATCATCAGTCGGACTGCGCCGCAAGGCGTATCGGGTTCGTGGCCGGTGGCGCGCGGAGGGCACCTGAGCGCGAAGGCGCATGCGGCGGGCGGAAACGGATGCCGGTGCCGTCAGCGGTGGGCAAGCGCGGCAAGTTCCTGCCAGGAGTTGGCATTGTAAAACGCACGCTCGTCGCGAAACTCGACTTCGACCGTCTTGTGGCGTGCGTACCACGCACGCACCTTGCGCTCGCCGGCCGCGAGCCTGGCCGCGAGATCGTCGGCGAGCGACGTTCGCAGCAGCGCGAAGGTCGGCTGCGGCGAACGCGCCTGTTGCGCGTCGACGGTCACCGCCATCGCGATCTCGGCCTGTTGCGCGTCGAGGGCCGCGCGCAGCCGCGCGACGAGGTCGGCCGGCAAATAGGGCGTATCGCACGGCGAGCACGCGACGAGCGGTGCGCGCGCCGCCCGCATGCCGGCGAGCAGCCCCGCGAGCGGGCCAGGGAAATCGGGTGTTTCGTCCGGCACGATGCGCGCGTCGAACGGCGCACCGAGCTCGGCGTAGCGATCGGCGTTGCGATTCGCGCTGATCAGCGTCTCGTCGACCTGCGGCGAGAGCCGGCGCAGCACGTGCAGCGCGAGCGGCGTACCGTCCAGCAGCTGCAGGCCCTTGTCGGCGCCGTCCATGCGCGTCGCGCGCCCGCCCGCGAGCAGCAGGCCGGTGATGAAAGGTGAGGTGGAAGCGGACATCGCGGGAAATCGGGGCGGGCGGCGCGCGTCAGCCGCCGATGTACGACATTTCGACGCGCTTGCCGGCGCCGTCGGGCACCGCGTCGGCGCCCGCGCTGCCGCGCAGCTGCGAATAGCGGTCGGTGCGGGCCTGCCAGATCCGGGCGATCGCGGTCGCGATCTCGGCGTCGCTGGCGCCGCCGCGCACCAGGGCGCGCAGGTCATGGCCGGTCGACGCGAACAGGCACAGGTACAGCTTGCCTTCGGTCGACAGCCGCGCGCGCGTGCAGTCGCCGCAGAATGCCTGCGTGACGCTCGAGATCACGCCGATCTCGCCGCTGCCGTCCGCATAGCCCCAGCGCTGCGCGGTTTCCGCCGCCGTGTGCGGCTCGAGCGGCACGAGCGGGAACTGCTCGGCGATCCGCGCGACGACATCCGCGGACGGCAGCACTTCGGTCATGTTCCAGCCGTTCGACGTGCCGACGTCCATGTATTCGATGAAGCGCAGGATCACGCCGGTGCCGCGGAAGCGCTCGGCCATCGGCAGGATCTCGCCGTCGTTGGTGCCGCGCTTCACGACCATGTTGACCTTGACCGGCGCGAGGCCCGCGGCCTGCGCGGCGAAGATGCCGTCGAGCACGTCGGCGCTCGCGAAGTCGGCGTCGTTCATGCGCTTGAACAGCGTGTCGTCGAGCGCGTCGAGGCTGACCGTCACGCGCGTGAGGCCGGCGTCCTTCAGTGCGCGCGCCTTGCGCGCGAGCAGCGAGCCGTTGGTGGTCAGCGTCAGGTCGAGCGGGCGGCCGTCATGGGTCGTCAGGCGCGCGAGGCGCTCGATCAGGAATTCGAGGTTCTTGCGCAGCAGCGGCTCGCCGCCGGTGATCCGGATCTTTTCGACGCCGTGCGCGACGAACAGCCGCGCCACGCGCTCGATCTCTTCGTGCGTGAGCAGTGCGCTGTGCGGCAGGAACGGGTAGTCCTTGTCGAACACGTCTCGCGGCATGCAGTACACGCAACGGAAATTGCAGCGGTCCGTCACCGAGATGCGCAGGTCGCGCAGCGGCCTGGCGAACGTGTCGGCCAGGGCGCCGTCAGGGGTGTGCGCGACGCCGGAGATATCCGGCATCCCGCTGACGTCGGCGAGAGGAATGATGCGTCGGGACATGTTGAAAGAAGTGCGAGCCAGACCTCTATTTTAGCCGCAAGCGGCCGGCCGGGCCGGTGGGCGGAAACCCGCAGCGCGGAAATGAAAAAGCCCGCCGGAGGCGGGCTTTTCCTGGTCGGGCGATGCGCCGCTTAATGGTGCGACGTTTCGACCTGCTGCATCGGGGTCGTGTCGACCGGCGGCAGCGCCTTGCGCTCGCGCGGTACGCGGACCGCACGCGGCAGGTTCGACGCGACTTCCTGGGCAGCGCGGAACTTGTCGGCGTCGGTGTTCACCCACACGAGACCGGCCTGTTCGAGCACGACGTCGAGGCTCGCCGAAGCGGGCGCGGCGGCCGGTTGGACAGGCGCCGGAGCCGGTGCGGCAACGGCTTCGACCGGTGCGGCTTCGACGTGAGCCGGTTCGACGGCTGCCGGAGCAGCTTCGACTGCGACGACCGGTGCCGGTGCGGCCTGCTCGACGGGAGCAGACTGCGGCGCTTCGACGGCGGCAGGCGCGGCCGGGACTTCAAACGCATCGGTCGGCGAAACCGCGACCGGAGCCGGGCCGGCTTCCGGAGCAGCGGCCGGTGCGACCGGGGCCGATTCGGCTGCCGGTGCGACCGGGGCAGGCTCGAGCGGTGCGACCGGCGTCGCTTCGACGCGAACCGGTGCCGGTTGCGGCTCGACCGCGGCCGGTGCGACTGCTTCGGCACGCTGTTCGACTGCGGCCTCGGCGACCACGGCGCCCGCTGCGGCGACGGCTGCCACGGCGACCGGTGCGGCCGTATGGGCCGGCTCGACCGCGCTCGGGGCTTCCGACGTCACGGCCTGCACGTCGGCTTCGCCGTCCGCGCCTTGTTCGGCGTGGTCGACGACTGCGCCTTCGTCCTCGCGCTCGCGACGACCGCCACGGCGGCCGCGGCGGCGGCGACGACGTTCCTCGCCGTCACGTGCGCCGGCTTCCGCGTCGGCTGCGACATCGGCGCCCGGCAGGGCGACCGCTGCGGCCTGGTCGGCTTCCGCTTCCGGATGGTTCTCGCCACGGGTGACGGTCTCGAGCGTCGCCGCGTGTTGCGTCGGCTTGCGGCGCTCACCGCGCTCGCGACGTTCGCCGCGTTCCTGGCGCTCGCCGCGGCCGGCTGCCTCGACGGCTTCCGGCTGCTCGGTGCGCTCGCGCGGTTCGCGGTTCTCGCGCGGTTCACGCGGCTCACGGCTTTCACGCGGCTCGCGCGGTTCGCGGCCTTCGCGCGGGCCACGGCCCTCGCGACCTTCGCGGCCCTCACGACCTTCGCGCGGCTCGCGGCCTTCACGCGGTTCGCGACCCTCGCGCGGTTCACGCGGCTCGCGCACTTCCTTGCCTTCGCGTTCCTGGCGTTGCGACTGGCCACGGCCTGCCGCTGCCTGGTCGCGACCACCCTGAGCCTGCTGGGCGCCGCCACGACGGTTGCGGTTGCGATCGCCGCCGCGCTGCTCGGTCTTCTCGGTCCGCTCGCGGGCCGGACGGCCAGCCTGTTCCTTCGCCGGTGCCGGTGCAGCCGGCGTGGGCGCCGGAGCCGGCGACATGCCGAACAGGCCCTTCAGCCAGCCGATGAAGCCGCCGCTCGCCGCGGCGACCGGTGCGGGCGCCGGAACCGGCTCGGCCTGGCGCTGCGGTGCCGGGCTCGGCGCCGGACGCTCGGGCGTGATGCCCTTGACCGCCGCTTCCTGCTTCGGCTTCACTTCGGCTGCGCGCTTGCTGTAGCCGGTTTCCGACTCCAGTTCGCGGGCGGCTTCCTCGGCCATCTTCCAGGACGCACGCGGATCGTCGAGGCGTGCGTCGTCGTGGCGCAGGCGCTCGAGCTTGTAGTGCGGCGTATCGAGGTGCTTGTTCGGGATCAGCACGATGCCGACCTTGAAACGCGACTCGATCTTGTTGATTTCCTGGCGCTTTTCGTTGAGCAGGAAGGCGGTCACCTCGACCGGCACCTGGCAGTGGATCGCCGCGGTGTTTTCCTTCATCGCTTCTTCCTGAATGATCCGCAGGACCTGCAGCGCGGACGATTCGGTATCGCGGATGTGGCCGGTGCCGTTACAGCGCGGGCAGGTCACGTGGCTGCCTTCCGACAGCGCCGGACGCAGGCGCTGGCGCGACAGTTCCATCAAGCCGAAGCGGGAGATCTTGCCCATCTGCACGCGCGCACGGTCGTGCTTGAGCGCGTCTTTCAGGCGTTGCTCGACTTCGCGCTGGCTCTTCGCCGACTCCATGTCGATGAAGTCGATCACGATCAGGCCGCCGAGGTCGCGCAGGCGCAGCTGGCGGGCCACTTCGTCGGCCGCTTCGAGGTTCGTGCGGGTCGCCGTTTCCTCGATGTCCGCGCCCTTGGTCGCACGCGCCGAGTTCACGTCGATCGCGACGAGCGCTTCGGTGTGATCGATCACGATCGCGCCGCCCGACGGCAGCGGCACCGTGCGCGAGTACGCGGTCTCGATCTGGTGTTCGATCTGGAAGCGGGAGAAGAGCGGCACGTCGTCGTGGTAGCGCTTCACCTTCGACACGTTGTCCGGCATCACGATGTCCATGAACGCACGGGCCTGATCGTAGATCTCGGTCGTGTCGATCAGGATTTCGCCGATATCGGGCTGGAAATAGTCCCGGATCGCGCGGATCACGAGGCTCGACTCCAGATAGATCAGCATCGGCTGGCCGGCGTTGCCGCTTTGCGACGCGGCTTCGATCGCGCGCCACAGCTGCAGCAGGTAGTTCAGGTCCCACTGCAGTTCCTCGGCGCTTCGGCCGATGCCCGCGGTGCGGGCGATCATGCTCATGCCGTCCGGAATCTGCAACTGCGCCATGGTTTCGCGCAGTTCCTGCCGCTCGTCGCCTTCGATCCGGCGCGACACGCCGCCGCCGCGCGGGTTGTTCGGCATCAGCACGAGGTAGCGACCGGCGAGCGAGATGAAGGTCGTGAGGGCGGCGCCCTTGTTGCCACGCTCTTCCTTCTCGACCTGGACGATCAGCTCCTGGCCTTCGCGCAGGGCATCCTGGATGCGCGCGGAGCGCATGTCGATGCCTTCCTTGAAGTACTGGCGGGCGACTTCCTTGAACGGCAGGAAGCCGTGGCGGTCTTCGCCGTAGTTGACGAAGCACGCTTCGAGCGACGGCTCGATACGGGTAATGACACCTTTGTAGATATTGCCTTTGCGCTGTTCGCGCCCGGCTGTCTCGATGTCGATGTCGATGAGCTTTTGTCCATCGACGATGGCGACGCGCAGTTCCTCCTGCTGCGTCGCATTGAACAGCATGCGTTTCATGAACGACTCCAGGCGGCTCCGCTGCCGGCGCCTCGCGGTTGTCAGTCGCGAGGGCGGGAACGACGGCAGGCCGCACCTTGTTGTGTTGTCACAAGCACGCTGGAGCGGGAAGGATGGCGGGGAGAATTGCCTGAAGAGGCGCTTGGGCCCGAAAGACGGGGCCGGCGGCCGTTGGGCACCTGCGAATACGGTTTCAAAGCACGGCGTTCACACACCGCACGCTGCACAAGCGCGCTAAGCCTGAGTCCGGGCATTGCCACGGGCGCGCGCAATGCGTCGCGCGCGCCGACGGGCGGCAGATGCTGCGGCTTGGGCCGCAGCGGGGAGTATCGAATCCAGCCCGACTTTCCCGCTTGGGGTGTACTTCCCTGGTTTGACGTCGCCAAGCCCCGCACCTTCGCGGGGCCAAATCGGGCGCAACGCCGTAATTTTCGCAACCGGCAGCCTGCGGACGCACTTCGCGCCGTCGGGCTGCCGATCAAATTCTTTTCAACCAACTTTCCGTTACCGCGGCGCCTTGCCGACCGAATCCGCCTGTGGGCGCGATCCTTGCCGACGGGCGGCGCCGTGCGTGCAACTTGCTGCATCTCTTTGATTAGGGGCGAGCAGCGGACCCCCGGCGCAAGTAAAATAGCGGTTTGCGCTTGCGCCTTGCCCGATTCAGCCGGGGCCGGCCTGTCAGGCCACCCTCAACGTCAGGCTGGGCAAAATTATATTCAGTATGAATGAGTTAGGCAAAATATCCCAGAATTCGGTCGCAAGCGGCCAGGTATCGATGATCCAGATCGACGAAAACTCGGCCGGTCAGCGGATCGACAACTTCCTGTTGCGCGTCTGTAAAGGCGTGCCCAAAAGCCATATTTACCGGATCCTGCGCAGCGGCGAAGTACGCGTGAACAAGGGTCGGGTCGACGCCCAGTACCGTCTCGCGTTCGGCGACATCGTCCGCGTGCCGCCCGTGCGGGTAGCGGCGGCCGACCTCGCGCGCGCCGATACGCCGATCGTGCCGCCCGCGCAGTTCGAGGTGCTGTTCGAAGATGACGCGATGCTCGTCATCAACAAGCCGGCTGGCGTCGCGGTGCACGGCGGCAGCGGCGTCGCGTTCGGCGTGATCGAGCAGATGCGCCAGGCGCGGCCGCGTGCGAAATTCCTCGAACTCGTGCACCGGCTGGACCGCGAGACCTCCGGGATCCTGATGCTCGCGAAGAAGCGCTCGGCGCTCGTCGGCCTGCATGAGCAGATCCGCGAGAACCGGATGGACAAGCGCTACTTCGCGTGCGGACACGGCGAATGGCAGTCCGACTGGGGCCGCCGCCGCGCGGTGAAGGCGCCGCTGTTCAAGTATTCGACCCCGGAAGGGGAGCGGCGGGTGCGCGTGCAGGACGACGGCGTGCCGTCGCACACGGTGTTCAACCTGATCGAGCGCTGGCCGGACTACGCGCTGGTGGAAGCGGAACTCAAAACGGGGCGGACCCATCAGATCCGGGTGCACCTCGCGCATCTCGGCCTGCCGATCGCCGGCGACGCCAAGTATGGCGATTTCGCCCTGAACAAGGCGCTGGCGCGCGCGAACGCGCAGCCGTCGCTCAAACGGATGTTCCTGCATGCGCACCGGCTGAAGCTCGCGCATCCGCTGACTGGCGAGGCGCTGCAGTTCGACGCGCCGCTGCCCGACGAATGCCGGCGCTTCCTCGACCAACTCAGCGCTCTGCGCGATACCGCCTGACTCGCATGGCCCGACAGCAATTTGATCTGATCGTCTTCGACTGGGACGGCACGCTGATGGATTCGACTGCGCACATCGCGCACAGCATCCAGGCCGCTTGCCGCGATCTCGGTCTGCCCACGCCGTCGGACGAGGCGTCCCGCTACGTGATCGGCCTCGGCCTGCGCGATGCGCTGCAGATTACCGCTCCGACCCTCGATCCGTCCGACTATCCGCGGCTGGCCGAACGTTATCGCCATCACTACCTGCTGGACGATCAGCGCATCGAGCTGTTCGCCGGCGTGCGCGAACTCCTCGCGGAATTGCGCGATACCGGTTATCTGCTCGCGGTCGCGACCGGCAAGGGCCGGGTCGGGCTGAACCGCGTGCTCGACCAGTCGAAGCTGACGAGCCTGTTCGATGCGACGCGCTGCGCGGACGAGACGTTCTCGAAGCCGCACCCGGCGATGCTGCATGAGCTGTCCCGCGAATTGGGGCAGGACCTGGCGCGTACCGTGATGATCGGCGACACCACGCACGACCTGCAGATGGCCGCGAGTGCGGGGGCGGCCGGCATCGGCGTCTCGTACGGCGCACACACGGCCGACGCGCTGGCCGCGCTGACGCCGTGCTTCGTCGCGCCGGACGTCGGCGCGCTGGCGGCGTGGCTGCGGGAGCACGCATGAGCGCGGCACCGGACGCCGTGCGCGTGTGCGCATCGGACGCGCTGGCCGACGGCGGCGCCGGCGTGCGCGTCGACGCGACGCTGCGCGGCGAGCAGGCGGTCGTGTTCTTCGTGCGTTACGACGGCCGTGCCTACGGCTACCTGAATCGTTGTGCGCACGTGCCGATGGAGCTCGACTGGGCGGAAGGGCAGTTCTTCGAGTCGTCGGGCCTGTACCTGATGTGCGCGACGCACGGCGCGATCTACGCACCGGATACCGGCAAGTGCGTCGGCGGCCCGTGCCGCGGCGGCCGCCTGCGGCCGGTCGAGGTCGACGAGCGCGACACGCCGGACGGGCGTGCGGTATTCTGGGTGCCGGATGCCGACCTGGGTCCTGCCGCTCCGACCCCTCCCGCCACGACCGACTGACGACACCACTGCATGGCCGACCAACCGAATATCCCTGATTCCTCGTCCCGTCCCGATAGCCGCGAACCGAACTGGGAGCGCGCGGCGCTCGAGCGGATCGCGCTCGCGGCCGTCAAGGAACAGCGCGCGGCGCGGCGCTGGAAGATCTTCTTCCGCTTCGCGTTCCTCGGCGTGTTCGTGCTGCTCGCGTTCGCGCTGATCGATTTCTCGAGCGACTCGAAGTTCTCGTCGAGCGGGCGCCACACGGCGCTCGTGACGATCGACGGCGAGATCGCGGCGGGCACCAACGCGAATGCCGACGACATCAACACGGCGCTGGATGCCGCTTTCGACGACGACGGCACGGCCGGCGTCGTGCTGCGGATCAACAGCCCGGGCGGCAGCCCGGTGCAGGCGGGGATGGTCTACGACGAGATCCGTCGGCTGCGCACGAAGTATCCGGGCAAGCCGCTGTATGTCGTCGTGACCGACATGTGCGCATCGGGCTGTTATTACATTGCGTCCGCCGCCGACAAGATCTTCGTCGACAAGGCGAGCATCGTCGGCTCGATCGGCGTGCTGATGGACGGTTTCGGCTTCACGGGCCTGATGGGCAAGCTCGGCGTCGATCGCCGCCTGCACACGTCGGGCGAAAACAAGGGCTTCTACGACCCGTTTTCACCCGAGACGCCGAAGATGGATGTCCATGCGCAGGCGCTGCTGGACCAGGTCCATGCGCAGTTCATCAAGGCCGTGAAGGATGGCCGCGGCAAGCGGCTGCACGAAACGCCCGACATGTTCTCGGGCCTGTTCTGGACGGGCGAGAAGAGCGTCGAGCTCGGGCTTGCCGACGGCTACGGCACGACCGACACGGTCGCGCGCGACGTGCTGAAGGCGCCGGATCTCGTCGACTACACGGTGAAGGAGAGCCTGACGAACCGCGTCGCGCGCAAGTTCGGCGCGGCGGTCGGCGGCGCCGCGATGAAGGCGCTGACTGCGGGCGGCACGTCGTTCAATCTGCGCTGAGCGGCGGCCGGCGCCGCGGCGATCGGGCCGGGCGCCCCGCATTGCGAGACTGTTGCCGGTGCGGGACTCAGTTCGCGAGCAGCAGGAAGATGGCGGGGCGCTTCTGCAGATTCGGCGCCGGCGCCTTTTTCCAGTCCGCCACCGAACGGCTGGCGATCGTCTCGGTTTCGAGGGTCAGGTCGGCCGCGACGCAGATCTGCGTGGACGGCGCGCAGGTCGCGACGAGCGTGTCGAGCATCGCCTGGTTTCGGTACGGGGTCTCGATGAAGATCTGCGTCTGGCGCGCCTTGCGCGACACCTGCTCGAGTTCGCGCAGGCGTTTCGCCCGTGCGGCCGCATCGACCGGCAGGTAGCCGTTGAACGCGAAACTCTGGCCGTTCAGGCCCGACGCCATCAGCGCGAGCAGGATCGAACTCGGCCCGACGAGCGGCACGACCTTCACGCCGCGCTCGTGCGCGCGGCGGACCAGCAGCGCGCCGGGATCGGCAACGGCGGGGCAGCCGGCCTCGGACACCAGCCCGGCGTCCGCGCCCGCCAGTACCGGTGCGAGCAGCCGGTCGATCTCGCCGGCCGGCGTATTGACGTTCAGTTCCCGGATATCGATTTCCTGGATCGGCCGCGTCGTGCCGATCTTCTTCAGGAACGCGCGGGTCGTTTTCGCGTTTTCGCCGATGTAATAGCCGAGCGTGCCTGCGCGCGCCTGCACGGCGGCGGGCAGCACGGCGGCGAGCATCGATGCGTCGCCTTCGCCGAGCGTGTTCGGAACGAGATAGAGCGTGCCGGCCGTCATGCGCGGTCTCCTTGGGTAGCGAACAGCGGATAGCCCGCGGCGCGCAGCATCCGCGTGAGCGCGATCAGCGGCAGGCCGACGAGTGCCGTCGGGTCATTGGAGTCGATGGCCTCCAGCAGCGCGATGCCAAGCCCTTCGGACTTCGCGCTGCCGGCGACGTCGTACGGCGTTTCCGCGCGCAGGTAGGCATCGAGTTCGGCTTCGGGCAACGAACGAAAGCGCACGTGCGTGACGACGTCCTCGCTCTGCGTTTCGCCGGTGCGGCTGTCGTACAGGCTGAGCGCGCTGTGGAATTCGACGTCGCGGCCCTGCATCGACAGGAGCTGCGCGAGCGCGCGCTCGTGCGTGCCGGGCTTGCCGATCTGGTGGCCGTCGAACGTCGCGACCTGGTCCGACCCGATCACGAGCACGCCGTCCGGCGCGTCGATCGTCGCGGCGACCGCGCGCGCCTTCGCGCCGGCGAGGCGCAGCGCGGTCGCGGCGGGCGTTTCGCCCGCAAGCGGGGTTTCATCGAGGTCGGGCGATACGACGTCGAACGGCATGCCGAATCGCTCGAGGAGCGCGCGGCGGTAGCGGGAACTGGAGGCGAGAATCAGCCGCGGCGGGCGGCAAACGGTATCCGGCATGGTCGATTGGGTCGGTGAGTCGTCAGGTGTGGCGCGGTGTTGCGAGGGTGCAAGCATAAGTGATTGACCGCAAAAGGTAAAACAGGTATGCTTTCCCGCTTTTCGTCGGCAGGCTTCCGCTGTGGTGGCGCCTGCCGGGTCTTCGGAAGTAAAGTACGCATCGTACGTGGTGTAGATCGCGTACGGGAGCGGCGCCAGATGAGCAGCGCCAGCAAGCCGGATCCCGCAAGTCAGCCTGTAGGCAGGAGCGCAACATGAACACTTCTTCTGGCAAGCCTGCGGCAGCGCTTGATCCGCACGCAGTCGACCTGTTCGAATTCGCCCGCAGCGGGCGGCAGGCAGCAGGTGCCGTGCGCCTGTCGCAACTGCCGCGCATGTTGAACGAAGTGCCGGCGGACGCGCCCGATCGCGACACGGTCTTCACGTGGCAGGCCGAGGGGTTCACCCAGAAGGAGTTGCAGGACGACGGCGCCGATGGGCAGCAGCCGTATCTGCGCCTCGCGGTGCACGGCCATGCGTGGCTCACGTGCCAGCGCTGCGTGACCCCGTACGACCAGACGTTCGACGTCGACATGACGTACCGGGTCGTTGCGACCGAAGAAGAAGCTGAAGAATTTCCGCTCGACGACGATGAAGCCGATGTGATCGTGGGCTCGCGCCAGTTCGATCTCGTCGACTTGATCGAAGAGGAATTGCTGCTTTCGTTGCCGCTCGTGCCCAAGCACGAGGTTTGCCCGGCAGTTCACGAAAGCCTCGTGTCGGGTGCGAGCGGTCCTTCGGAAGACGCGGACGACGAGTCCGCCGAAGACGAGGACGAAGGCAAACGGCCGAATCCGTTCGCAGCGCTGGAAGCGCTGAAGAAGGACGGGGACGGCAGCAAGAAACACTAAGCAGTTGTGGCGCGGGAAGGCGTAAGGGCTTTGGGCCAGGGTAGTTAAGCGCCGGATCGGGCTGTGTTAGAATCCGGAAAATTATTTAGGAGTTAGTCATGGCAGTCCAGCAAAACAAGAAGTCGCCGTCGAAGCGCGGCATGCATCGTTCGCACGATTTCCTGACGGCAGCGCCGCTGGCAGTCGAGCCGAGCACGGGTGAAGTGCACCTGCGTCACCACGTCAGCCCGAACGGCTACTATCGCGGCAAGAAAGTCGTCAAGACGAAGAACGACTAAGCGTCAAGTCACGCGTTGCGCGCTACGATCGCCGTTCGCGTGACAACTGGTTCGCTTGACACTTTCCTGGCGCAACAAAAAGGCGGCATTCAACTGCCGCTTTTTTGTGCCTGAAATTCGTCGCATTCCATGACCGTAAAGCTCACAATCGATTGCATGGGAGGCGACCACGGCCCGTCCGTGACCGTTCCCGCGGCAGTCAAGTTCGTCCGCGCGCATCCCGATGCGCACCTGATGCTCGTCGGCATCGAAAGCGCGATCCGCGCTCAGCTGAAAAAGCTGAAAGCCCTCGACGATCCCGCGCTGACCATCGTGGCCGCCACCGAAGTCGTGGCGATGGACGACCCTGTCGAAGTGGCGCTGCGCAAGAAGAAGGATTCTTCGATGCGTGTCGCGCTCAACCACGTCAAGGAAGGCGCGGCCCAGGCCTGTATCTCCGCCGGCAACACCGGCGCGCTGATGGCCGTTTCCCGTTATGTGCTCAAGACGCTGCCCGGCATCGAGCGGCCCGCGATCGCGTTCGCACTGCCGAACCCGACCGGCTACACGATGATGCTGGACCTTGGCGCGAACGTCGACTGCGAGCCGCAGCACCTGCTGCAGTTCGCGGAGATGGGGCATGCGCTCGTCGCCGCGCTCGAAGGCAAGGAGCGTCCGACGATCGGCCTGCTGAACATCGGCGAAGAGGTCATCAAGGGCAACGAGACGATCAAGCGCGCAGGCGAACTGCTGCGCGCCAGCACGCTGAATTTCCGCGGCAACGTCGAAGGCAACGACATCTACAAGGGCACGGTCGACGTGATCGTCTGCGACGGCTTCGTCGGCAACGTCGCGCTGAAGACGTCCGAAGGGCTCGCGCAGATGCTGTCCGACATCATTCGCGAGGAGTTCGGCCGTTCGCTGATGTCGAAGCTGATGGCGCTGCTCGCACTGCCGGTGCTGATGCGCTTCAAGAAGCGCGTCGACCATCGCCAGTACAACGGCGCGGCGCTGCTGGGGCTGAAGAGCCTCGTGATCAAAAGCCACGGTTCGGCCGATGCCTACGCGTTTGAGTGGGCGATCAAACGCGGGTATGATGCCGTCAAAAACGGCGTGCTGGAGCGCCTCGCGCGCGCGATGGCGGATAATTCGGTGTCGCTCGGCGACGGCGAACACGACGCGGGCGGCGCGGGCCCGACGAGCCCGGCCGCAGGCCATCACGCCGAACCTTCCGCTGCGCAATCCTCTAAAGCATAAATGGCCCAATCGACTCTCTATTCCCGCGTGCTCGGCACGGGCAGCTACCTGCCGCCCGACCGCGTCACGAACCAGCAGCTCGCCGATCGTCTCGCGAAGGAAGGCATCGAGACGAGCGACGAGTGGATCGTTGCGCGCACGGGCATCCATGCGCGCCATTTCGCCGCACCGGACGTCACGACGAGCGATCTCGCGCTCGAAGCGTCGCGCCGTGCGATCGAGGCGGCCGATATCGATCCGCAGTCGATCGACCTGATCATCGTCGCGACTTCGACCCCCGATTTCGTGTTCCCGAGCACCGCGTGCCTGCTGCAGAACAAGCTCGGCATCAAGAACGGCGGCGCGGCATTCGACGTGCAGGCCGTGTGCTCGGGCTTTGCCTATGCGGTGGCGACGGCCGACAGCTTCATCCGCAGCGGCCAGCACCGCACGGCGCTCATCGTCGGCGCGGAGACGTTCTCGCGCATTCTCGATTTCAAGGACCGCACGACCTGCGTGCTGTTTGGCGACGGCGCGGGCGCGGTGATCCTGTCCGCATCGGACGAGCCAGGCGTGCTCGGCAGCGCGCTGCACGCGGACGGTAGCTATTCGCACATCCTCTGCACGCCGGGCAACGTCAATCGCGGCGTGATCGACGGTAGCGCGTTCCTGTACATGGACGGGCAGGCCGTGTTCAAGCTCGCGGTCAACGTGCTCGAAAAGGTCGCGATCGAGGCGCTCGCCAAGGCGAATCTCGCACCCGAACAGGTCGACTGGCTGATCCCGCACCAGGCCAACATCCGCATCATGACCAGCACCTGCCGCAAGCTCGGCCTGCCGCAGGAGCGCATGGTCGTGACGGTCGACCAGCACGGCAACACGTCGGCTGCGTCGATCCCGCTGGCGCTCGACACTGCGGTACGCGACGGTCGCATCCAGCGCGGTCAGCACGTGCTGATCGAAGGCGTCGGTGGCGGCTTCACCTGGGGCGCGTCGGTCTTCCGCTTCTGATCCGCAGCGCGCGTGAGCCGCGCGCGGATCCCGAACCGGCGCGCCGTTCGCGCGCGCCGTCCGAATCGATTCAATTGGGGACGATATGAAATTTGCATTCGTTTTTCCGGGGCAGGGCTCGCAGTCGGTCGGCATGCTCAACGCATTCGCCGATCTGGCCGTCGTGCGCGAGACGCTCCAGGAAGCATCCGATGCACTCAATCAGGATCTCGGCAAGCTGATCGCCGAAGGTCCGGCCGAAGAACTGAATCTGACCACCAACACGCAGCCCGTGATGCTGACGGCCGCCTACGCGTGCTATCGCGCATGGCAGCAGGCCGGCGGCCCGGCACCGTCGATCGTCGCGGGCCACAGCCTCGGCGAATACACGGCGCTCGTCGCCGCGGGCGCGATCGCGTTCAAGGATGCGGTGCCGCTCGTGCGCTTCCGCGCGCAGGCGATGCAGGCGGCCGTGCCGGTCGGCCAGGGCGGCATGGCCGCGATCCTGGGTCTCGATGACGACACGGTGCGCGCGGTATGCGCCGAAGCCGCGGAAGCGGGCGTCGTCGAAGCCGTGAACTTCAACGCGCCGGCGCAGGTCGTGATCGCGGGCGCGAAGGCGGCCGTCGAGAAGGCCTGCGAGATCGCGAAGGCGAAGGGCGCGAAGCGCGCGCTGCCGCTGCCGGTCTCGGCGCCGTTCCATTCGTCGCTGCTCACGCCGGCGTCGGACCAGCTGCGCGACTATCTTGCGAACGTCGACGTGAAGGCGCCGCAGATTCCGGTCGTCAACAACATCGACGTCGCGGTGGTCAGCGATCCGGCCGCGATCAAGGACGCGCTGGTGCGCCAGGCCGCGGGCCCGGTGCGCTGGGTCGAATGCGTGCAGCACATCGCGGGCACGGGCGTCACGCACGTGATCGAATGCGGTCCGGGCAAGGTGCTGGCAGGCCTGACGAAGCGCATCGACGGCAACCTGATCGGCGCCTCGGTGTTCGATCCGGCTTCGCTCGACGAAGCACTGAAGCTGGCGACCGCCTGACGCGGCGCCTTTCCTCAAGAGACGGATATTCGATTCATGGAAAAGACTCTCGATAAACAGGTCGCGATCGTGACCGGCGCATCGCGCGGCATCGGCCGGGCGATCGCGCTCGAACTCGCGCGCCTGGGCGCGATGGTGATCGGCACGGCGACGAGCGAATCGGGCGCTGCCGCGATTACCGCCGGGTTCGCGGAAGCGGGCGTGACGGGCCGCGGCGCGGTGCTGAACGTCAACGACGCGGCGGCGGCCGAAGCGCTGATCGACGCGACCGTGAAGGAATTCGGCGCGCTCCACGTGCTCGTCAACAACGCGGGGATCACGCAGGACCAGCTCGCGATGCGGATGAAGGACGAGGACTGGGATGCGGTGATCGACACCAACCTGAAGTCGGTGTTCCGCCTGTCGCGGGCGGTGCTGCGCCCGATGATGAAGGCCCGCGGCGGTCGTATCATCAACATCACGTCGGTGGTCGGCTCGGCCGGCAACCCGGGTCAGGCCAACTATGCGGCCGCGAAGGCCGGCGTCGCGGGCATGACCCGTGCGCTCGCACGCGAAATCGGCAGCCGTGGCATCACGGTGAACTGCGTCGCGCCGGGCTTCATCGACACGGACATGACGAAGACGCTGCCGGAAGAACAGCAGGCCGCGCTCAAGACCCAGATTCCGCTCGGCCGCCTCGGCAGCCCGGCAGACATTGCCCATGCCGTCGCATTCCTCGCATCGCCGCAGGCCGGTTACATCACCGGCACGACGCTGCACGTGAACGGCGGCATGTACATGTCGTAACGGTTTTCGTTTACCATCCGCGCCGTATCCCGTTTTTCAGGCGGATCGGCGCTTGATCGACCATCAAGCCAACGCGCGTTTTGGCGTCAGCAAACCTGATAAAATGCGCGCACTTGTAAATCTGAACTTTCCCTCGGAGGGGTAATGGATAACATCGAACAACGTGTCAAGAAGATCGTCGCTGAGCAACTGGGCGTCGCAGAAGCCGAGATCAAGAACGAAGCATCGTTCGTGAACGACCTGGGCGCGGACTCGCTCGACACGGTTGAACTGGTGATGGCTCTGGAAGACGAGTTCGGCATGGAAATCCCGGACGAAGAAGCAGAGAAGATCACGACCGTTCAGCAAGCGATCGACTACGCTCGCGCAAACGTCAAGGCGTAAGCGCCTTTCGCGCTTGTTTGCCACGTCGCCGCGATCTTCGCGATTGACGCGCCATCCTGCCGGCTTCGTGCCGGACGGACTAACAGCCACAGGGCTCGCAGGGCTGGTTCCTGTGGCCACTGTGGCTTTTGCTTTTGTCATCCAATAATGGAAAAGAGGTTACCGTGAGCCGCCGTCGTGTTGTTGTTACAGGCCTGGGGCTGATTTCGCCTGTTGGCAATAATGTTGCCGACGGCTGGGCCAATCTCGTCGCCGGCAAGTCCGGTATCGCCACCGTCACGAAGTTCGATGCGTCGAACCTCGCCTGCCATTTCGCGGGCGAAGTGAAGGGCTTCAGCGCCGAGGAATACATTCCGGCGAAGGAAGCCCGCAACATGGATACGTTCATCCATTACGGCATCGCAGCCGGCGTCCAGGCAATCCGGGACAGCGGCCTCGAAGTGAACGAAGCCAATGCGGAACGCATCGGCGTGCTGGTCGGCTCCGGCATCGGCGGCCTGCCGATGATCGAAGACACGCACCAGACCTACGTCGATCGCGGCGCACGCCGGATTTCGCCGTTCTTCGTGCCGGGTTCGATCATCAACATGATCTCGGGTCACCTGAGCATCATGTTCGGCCTGAAGGGCCCGAACCTCGCGGCCGTGACGGCCTGCACGACCGGTCTGCACAGCATCGGCCTCGCGGCGCGCCTGATCCAGGCCGGCGACGCCGACGTGATGGTCGCGGGCGGCGCCGAATCGACGGTGTCTCCGCTGGGCATCGGCGGTTTCGCGGCCGCGCGCGCGCTGTCGACCCGCAACGACGATCCGGCCACCGCGTCCCGTCCGTGGGACAAGGACCGCGACGGCTTCGTGCTGGGCGAGGGTGCAGGCGTGATGGTGCTCGAAGAGTACGAGGCGGCGAAGGCACGTGGCGCCAGGATCTATGCGGAAGTCTCGGGCTTCGGCATGACGGGCGATGCGTACCACATGACCGCGCCGAACATGGACGGTCCGCGCCGCTGCATGGTCGCGGCACTGCGCGACGCTGGCGTGAACGCGGACGAGGTCCACTACCTGAACGCGCACGGCACGTCGACGCCGCTCGGCGACAAGAACGAGTCCGACGCGGTGAAGGCGGCTTTCGGCGAGCACGCGTACAAGCTCGTCGTGAACTCGACGAAGTCGATGACGGGTCACCTTCTGGGTGGCGCGGGCGGCCTCGAGTCGGTGTTCACGGTGCTGGCGCTGCACAACAACGTGTCGCCGCCGACCATCAACATCTTCAACCAGGACCCCGAGTGCGATCTCGATTACTGCGCGAACACCGCGCGTGACATGAAGATCGACGTGGCCGTGAAGAACAACTTCGGCTTCGGCGGTACCAACGGCACGCTGGTGTTCAAGCGCGTCTGACGCTGAAATCGCTTGACGAGTCCATTCGATGCTCCGGCCGGGCGTCCGCAGCGCTTTGCGTTGCGGGCCTCGGCCGTGTCGTATGTCGTGCTGGCCGCATTCGTCGCGGCGGCGGCCGCGGCCGCGTACCTGTTCTGGGCGCCGCGGGCCGGTGCCGCCGCTGGCGCATGCGTGTCCTCGGCAACGGCCGCGCTGCTTGCCGTGTGCGCCGCGCGGGCCTGCGCCCGCCGGCTGCCGGCCGAGTTGCGGATCGATGCATTCGGGGAGATTGCGGCGTTTGGCCGCACCGGGCGCTTGCTGGCCCGGGGCCGCGTGACCGGCCATGCACACTGGAGCAGCCTGCTGCTCGTGCTGTCGGTCGGGCAGGGCGCCCGGCGCGCGCGGC
This sequence comes from Burkholderia sp. Bp8998, assembly GCF_003854235.1. NCBI lineage: Bacteria > Pseudomonadati > Pseudomonadota > Betaproteobacteria > Burkholderiales > Burkholderiaceae > Burkholderia > Burkholderia sp. Bp8998. The sequence continues at coordinate 102,107 of NZ_QTQF01000014.1, read as the reverse complement.
CGCTGCTGATTCCGGCCGATGCGCTCGACGCGGCGTCGTTCAGCGCGCTGTCCGTGCTGGCGCGAACCGCGGGCAAGGCGGGGCCGGCATGACGGCGGCGCGGTTACCGACCGTAACCAGCGGCCGGCGCCGGAACGCTACAATAACGCTCCGCGTTGCATCCCTAGTTAACGGATTTGTCAGGTGAGTGAAAAAGAAATCGATCAGGCTCTGGTCGAGCGCGTACAGAAAGGCGACAAGGCAGCGTTCGAACTCCTGGTCTCCAAATACCACCGCAAGATCATTCGGCTGATCTCGCGCCTCGTGCGGGATCCCGCCGAGGTCGAGGATGTGGCCCAGGACGCGTTCATCAAGGCGTATCGTGCGCTGCCGCAATTTCGCGGCGAGTCGGCGTTCTACACGTGGTTGTACCGGATTGCCGTCAATACGGCGAAGAACTACCTTGCGACGCAGGGCCGCCGGGCACCGACCTCCACCGAGGCCGATGCCGAGGAAGCGGAAACTTTCTCCGATGCAGACCAACTAAGGGATATCAACACGCCTGAGTCGATGTTGATGAGCAAGCAGATTGCCGAGACGGTCAACGCTGCAATGGCCGTCCTGCCCGAAGAACTGCGCCAGGCGATTACGCTGCGCGAGATCGAGGGCCTGAGCTACGAAGAGATCGCGGAAATGATGAATTGTCCGATCGGGACGGTCCGATCGCGAATCTTCCGGGCGCGCGAGGCAATCGCTGCGAAATTGCGTCCGCTGCTCGATACGCCCGAAGGCAAGCGCTGGTAAGCGCGGTGGGCGTAACGACGCGGGTCGGGGTCTAGTTACGGATAGAGTCGTGAAATCACGACGGGGTGTGTGCAAGATGGGGAGCATCATGGGGTCGGTCAATACGCAGTCGCAAGCGTGCTCGCGCGGCGAGCGCCTTTCCGCTCTGGTCGACGGTGAACTGTTCGACGGCCCGGATCACGGGCAGTTTCTGGCTGAGCTCGACCGCGCGGATCGCGCTGCATGGGCCCACTACCACCTGATCGGCGATGCGCTGCGCTCGGACGAACTCGCGCTGTCGCCCGCGCTGAGCGTCGCGTTCACCGCGCGCATGTCGGCCGTGCTCGAAAGCGAGCCGCACCTGCTCGCGCCGGCCGCCGCGCCGGCCGCGCGCAAGCTGCTGTCGCTGCGCCGGCGTGTCGTGCCCGCGTTCGCGGTGGCCGCCGCGGCAGCCACGCTGACGTGGATCGTCGTCCCGCAGATGCAGACGGCCGGTGCGCCGGGCGCCGTCCAGGTCGCATCGGCAGGTGCGCCGCAAAGCGGCAACCTGCAGCGCGTGACGGTTGCGCAGTCATCGACACAGCCGGGCCTGCAGGACGTCAACATCATCCGCGACGCAAGTCTGGACCAATACCTTGAAGCGCACCAGCAATTCGCGCAGCAGCCCGTCGTCACGGGCTCGATGCCGCTGATCCGCGCTGCCGTGACCACCACGCCAGGCCAATAAATCCGATGCGGACATTGCAGTTGAATCACACCATCTCCGGATGGAAGCGGCTGCCGGCCCTCCTGCTTTGCGCAGCCGCCCTGTTGTCCGTTCAATCCCTCCCTGCCAGCGCTCAGCAACCGGATGATCCCGTCGCGACCCGCAAGGGGGCGGCGGAGTGGCTCGACCGCATCCAGCAGGCGGCGCAGCAGCAGAGCTACGAGGGTACGTTCGTCTATCAGCGCGGCGGGTATGTCCAGTCGTCGCGCATCGTGCACGCGGCGTCCCGCGACGGCGAGTTCGAGCGGATCGAGTCGCTCGACGGCAAGCCGCGCAAGGTGCTGCGGCATAACGACGAGCTGTACACGTTCGTGCCCGAGCGCAAGCTGTGCGTGGTCGAGCGCCGCCAGACGCGCGACTCGTTCCCCGCGCTGCTCGGTGCGGGTGGCGAGCACGTGATGTCCGTTTATGACGCGAAGCTGCTTGGCAAGGACCGTGTGGCCGGGATCGATGCGCAGGTGGTCGAGCTCGTGCCGAAGGATGCGTACCGCTTCACGTACAAGCTGTGGGCCGACACCCGCACCGGGCTGCTGCTGCGTTCGCAGACGCTCGATGCGAGCGATCACGTGCTCGAGCAGGTCGCGTTTTCCCAACTGCAGACGGGCGGCACGACCGGTGACAAATCCGCGATCGCGGCCGGCATGCGCAACCTGAGCGGCTGGACGGTGGTCCGCCCGCCGGTCGCGACGGTCGACATGGAAGCGCAGGGCTGGCAGATCGCGCCGACCATCGCCGGCTTCCGGAAGATTCGCGAGGTGCGCCGGCCGATGGCCGCGCGCGACGCCGGCGATCCGCCGATTCCGGTCGATCAGGCCGTCTTCACCGACGGCCTCGCGACGATCTCCGTCTTCATCGAGCCGGCCGAAAAGAACATGCGCAAGGAAGGCGCGGGCAGCACCGGCGCGACCCACGTTCTCGTGAAGCGTCGCGGCGACTACTGGATCACCGTACTCGGCGAAGTGCCGCCGGCCACGTTGCAGCAGTTCGCGTCTGCCATAGAATACAAGGCTTCCAAGTAACGCTACGGTTTCCGACATGACGAAACTCACGCTGCGCAAAGTGCTCGCGGCGGCGGTGTTGTTTGCCTGCCTGCCGCTCGCCCCGCATACCGCCGCCGCGGTCACGCCTCCCGCTGCCAGCCTTCCCGATTTCGCCGATCTGGTCGAAAAGGTCGGGCCGGCCGTCGTGAACATCCGGACCACCGCGAACGTGCCGACGGCCGGCCCGCGCGGCGTGCTCCCGCCGGGCTTCGACAACGGCGACATGTCGGAATTCTTCCGGCGTTTCTTCGGTATTCCGCTGCCGCAGGCGCCCGGCAACGGTGGCGGCAACGGCAACCCGAAGAACGCGCCGGCACCGGATAATCCGCCCGACACCGAGCAGAACCGCGGCGTCGGGTCGGGCTTCATCGTGTCGGCGGACGGCTACGTGATGACCAACGCGCACGTCGTCGACGACGCGGACACCATCTACGTGACGCTGACCGACAAGCGCGAATTCAAGGCGAAGCTGATCGGCGTCGACGACCGTACGGACGTCGCGGTCGTCAAGATCCAGGCGTCGAATCTGCCGGTCGTCGCGATCGGCGATTCGAACAAGGTGCGCGTCGGCGAGTGGGTCGTCGCGATCGGTTCGCCGTTCGGCCTCGACAACACCGTGACCGCCGGCATCGTGAGTTCGAAGAGCCGCAACACGGGCGACTACCTGCCGTTCATCCAGACCGACGTCGCGGTGAACCCCGGCAACTCGGGCGGCCCGCTGATCAACATGCAGGGCGAGGTGATCGGCATCAACTCGCAGATCTACAGCCGCACCGGCGGTTTCATGGGCATTTCGTTCGCGATCCCGATCGACGAGGCGATGCGCGTGGCCGACCAGCTGAAGGCGACCGGCAAGGTCACGCGCGGCCGCATCGCGGTGGCGATCGGCGAGGTGACGAAGGACGTGGCCGACTCGATCGGGCTGCCGAAGGCGGAAGGCGCGCTCGTCAGCAGTGTCGAGCCGGGCGGTCCGGCCGACAAGGCGGGCATCCAGCCGGGCGACATTATCCTGAAGTTCAACGGCCGGTCGGTCGATACGGCGTCGGATCTGCCGCGCATGGTCGGCGACACGAAGCCAGGCGCCAAGGCGACCGTCAGCGTGTGGCGCAAGGGTCAGGCGCGTGATTTGCCGATCACGATCGCCGAGACGCCGGCGGAGACCACGGCGAAGGCCGAGCAGCGCAAGAGTGCGCCGCAGAAGCCGCGCCAGGCGAATTCGCTCGGCTTGACGGTCAGTGACCTTTCAGCGGATCAGATGAAGTCGCTGAAGCTGAAGAACGGCGTGCAGATCGACGGTGTCGATGGCCCGGCGGCGCGTGCAGGCCTGCAGCGCGGCGACATCGTGCTGCGCGTCGGCGATACCGACATCACGAGCGCGAAGCAGTTCGCCGACGTGACCGCGCAGCTCGATCCGCAGAAGGCGGTCGCGGTGCTCGTGCGGCGCGGCGACAACACGCAGTTCGTGCCGGTGCGCCCGCGCCCGGGTCAGAAGTAACGCACCGATGTTCACGCTCTACGGCCGCGGCTGGTGCCATTTGTGCGACGACATGCGCGATGCGCTGGCGCCGGTGGCGGCTGAATTCGGCGTCGCGGTCGACTACGTCGACATCGACGCCGATCCGGCACTGGTTGCGCGTTACGACGAAGACGTGCCGGTGCTGCTGCTGGACGGCACGGAAGTGTGCCGCCACCGGTTCGATGAGGCGAGGGTGCGCGGCACGCTCGCGGCCCGACGCTGAACCCGGCTCCGTTGCCGGCTGGCCACGCGTTGCGCGGGGCCGCCGGCGACGGGTTCCGCCAGCCAGGGCCTTCGACGGGGCGCCCCTGGCCGGGCGTCCCAAATTACCGCCCGGCAAAGGCCTTTTCGGCTAAAATAAGCCGTTTTTTCACCGACTTACAAGGCGTGCTCCGCAGTCGTCGAGCGCGCCTTTTTCGCTTGATCGGCACTGAATGGATCATATTCGCAATTTCTCGATCATCGCGCACATCGACCATGGCAAGTCGACGCTCGCGGATCGCATCATCCAGGTATGCGGCGGTCTCGCCGACCGTGAAATGGAAGCGCAGGTGCTCGACTCGATGGATATCGAGCGCGAGCGCGGCATCACGATCAAGGCGCAGACGGCAGCGTTGTCCTATCGCGCCCGCGACGGCAAGGTCTACAACCTCAACCTGATCGATACACCGGGGCACGTCGACTTCTCGTACGAAGTCAGCCGTTCGCTGTCCGCGTGCGAAGGTGCGCTGCTCGTGGTCGACGCGAGCCAGGGCGTCGAGGCGCAGACGGTCGCGAACTGCTATACGGCAATCGAGCTCGGCGTCGAGGTCGTGCCGGTGCTGAACAAGATCGACCTGCCGGCCGCGAACCCCGAGAACGCGATCGAGGAGATCGAGGACGTGATCGGCATCGACGCGACCGACGCGACGCGCTGCAGCGCGAAGACGGGTCTCGGCGTCGAGGACGTGCTCGAAGCGCTGATCGCGAAGGTGCCGCCGCCGAAGGGCGATCCGGCCGCGCCGCTGCAGGCGCTGATCATCGACTCGTGGTTCGACAACTACGTCGGCGTCGTGATGCTCGTGCGGATCGTCAACGGCACGCTGCGTCCGAAGGACAAGATCAAGATGATGGCGACCGGCGCGCAGTATCCGGTCGAGCACGTCGGCGTGTTCACGCCGAAGTCGCGCAATCTCGATTCGCTGTCGGCAGGGCAGGTCGGCTTCATCATCGCCGGCATCAAGGAATTGACGGCCGCGAAGGTTGGCGACACCGTCACGCACGCGACCAAGGCCGCCGCCGAGCCGCTGCCGGGCTTCAAGGAAGTGAAGCCGCAGGTGTTCGCGGGGCTGTATCCGGTCGAGGCGAACCAGTACGACGCGCTGCGCGAATCGCTCGAGAAGCTGAAGCTCAACGATGCGTCGCTGCAGTACGAGCCGGAAGTGTCGCAGGCGCTCGGCTTCGGTTTCCGCTGCGGCTTCCTCGGGCTGCTGCACATGGAAATCGTGCAGGAGCGGCTCGAGCGCGAGTTCGACATGGACCTCATCACGACCGCACCGACGGTCGTCTACGAGGTCGTGCAGAGCGACGGCTCGACGATCATGGTCGAGAACCCGGCGAAGATGCCGGAGCCCGGCCGCATCGCCGAAGTGCGCGAGCCGATCGTCACCGTGAACCTGTACATGCCGCAGGACTACGTCGGTTCCGTGATCACGCTGTGCGAGCAAAAGCGCGGCTCGCAGATCAACATGCAGTATCACGGCCGTCAGGTGCAGCTCACGTACGAAATCCCGATGGCCGAGATCGTGCTCGACTTCTTCGACCGCCTGAAGTCGGTGTCGCGCGGCTATGCGTCGATGGACTACGAGTTCAAGGAATACCGTTCGTCGGACGTCGTGAAGGTCGACATGCTGATCAACGGCGACAAGGTCGACGCGCTGTCGATCATCGTGCACCGTTCGCAGTCTCAATATCGCGGCCGTGAAGTGGCCGCGAAGATGCGCGAGATCATCCCGCGCCAGATGTACGACGTGGCGATCCAGGCTGCAATCGGCGCGCACATCGTCGCGCGCGAGAACATCAAGGCGCTGCGCAAGAACGTGCTCGCGAAGTGCTACGGCGGCGACATCACGCGAAAGAAGAAACTGCTCGAGAAGCAGAAAGAAGGTAAGAAACGCATGAAGCAGGTGGGTTCGGTCGAGATCCCGCAGGAAGCGTTCCTCGCGATCTTGCGCGTCGAAGACAAATAACAGGACTGATCCTTTTATGAATTTTGCGCTGGTTCTTTTTGTGCTCGTCGTCGTGACGGGCGTAGCGTGGGTGCTGGACAAACTGGTGTTCCTGCCGCGGCGTCGCAAGGCGGCCGACGTGGCGATCGAGGAGTTCGATCGCCAGCAGTCGCGTATCGACAAGCGTTTCGCGGACGAAAACGCAGGGCAGACGCGTTCGAAACTGCGCGACGAAAAGCTGCGCCAGCCGTGGTGGCTCGAGTACACCGCAAGCTTCTTCCCGGTGATCCTGGCCGTGTTCGTCGTGCGTTCGTTCGTCGTCGAGCCGTTCAAGATCCCGTCGGGCTCGATGGTGCCGACGCTGCTGGTCGGCGACTTCATCCTCGTCAACAAGTTCGAATACGGCCTGCGCATGCCGATCACGAACACGAAGATCACGCAGGGCAGTCCGCTGTCGCGTGGCGACGTCGTCGTGTTCCGTTATCCGAAGGACGAGTCGGTCGACTACATCAAGCGCGTGATCGGCCTGCCGGGCGACACGGTCGCTTACCAGGACAAGCAGTTGACGATCAACGGCCAGCCGGTGCCCGAAACGCCGCTGCCGGATTTCTTCGACGACGAGCGCCAGAACTACGCGAAGCAGTTCGAGGAAACGATCGGCACGAAGAAGCATGCGATCCTCAACAATCCCGCCGTGCCGCCGTTCGTGATGGGCGCCTACGACTATCCGTATCGCGACAACTGCACGTACAACAGCCGCGGCGTGATCTGCAAGGTGCCGCCGGGTCACTACTTCATGATGGGCGACAACCGCGACAACAGCGCGGACAGCCGCTACTGGGGTTTCGTGCCGGACAACAACATCGTCGGCCGCGCGTTCTTCATCTGGATGAACTTCGGCGACCTGAAGCGCATCGGTTCCTTCAACTGATCGCGTTCGACTCGCACGCACTACGCGACGCACGGGCCGCGTCGCGTAGTGCCGAACTACTTTAAGAACCGGCGGCAACACCGCCTCGTCACGCCTTTTCGCGTCCGGCCGTGCCGTTTCGGCCCGACCGGCGCCCGCGTTATACTCCTGCACATGCCCCTATCCCAGTTGGAAAGCCGGCTGCGCTACGAATTTCGCAATGCGGAATTGTTGCGCCAGGCTTTGACCCATCGCAGTCACAGTGCCACGCACAACGAACGGCTCGAGTTTCTCGGCGATTCCGTTCTGAATTGCGCGGTGGCCGCCCTTTTGTTCCAGCGTTTCAGCAAGCTGGACGAAGGCGACCTGTCGCGCGTGCGCGCCAACCTCGTCAAGCAGCAGTCGCTGTATGAAATCGCTCAGGCCCTGAATATCTCGGAAGGGCTGCGGCTGGGCGAGGGCGAGTTGCGCAGTGGCGGCTTCCGCCGCCCGTCGATTCTCGCGGACGCGTTCGAAGCCATCATCGGGGCGGTATTCCTCGATGGCGGCTTCGAAGCCGCCCAAGGGGTCATCAAGCGCCTCTATATCCCGATTCTCGACCACATCGATCCGCGCACGCTCGGCAAGGACGCGAAAACGCTGCTGCAGGAGTACCTGCAGGGCCACAAGATCGCACTGCCGACCTACACGGTCGTCGCAACTCATGGTGCGGCGCACAATCAGCAATTCGAGGTCGAATGCACGGTGCCGAAGCTCGACGTGAAGGTGTCGGGCTCCGGCGCGAGCCGACGGGCGGCCGAGCAGGCCGCCGCGAAGAAGGCGCTCGACGAGGTGCTGGCGGCCGCGCCGATGCTGGCCGCGAAGCCGAAGCGTTCGAAGAACGCGCGGGGGGCGAAGCATGTCGAGCCCGAAATCGTGCCGGGCGTGAAGGGCGTGCAGGAAGCGCTCGACCTGCGTTCTCCGGAACGGAAGGAGCGTGCGGCGGGGCGCGACGCGAAGGCTGCTGCTGCCGCTGCCGCGTCTGCAGGGACCGACGCCGGCGCACAGCCGAGCGACCGGCCCGCGCAGGCGCCGATGGCCGCGATTCGCGCGGCGCATGTCGAAACAGCCGCGGACAAGGCCGACCGGCTGGCGAAGCCGGCGGCCGACAAACCTGCCGAAAAGCCATCCGAAAAACCGTCGGAGCGCAACGAAGCTGGCGCTCGCGTGGCGGACAAGTCCGCGGAAGGCGCACCCCGTGCAGCCGACAAGCCGGCGGGCCAGACGGTCGATCCGGCCGTGGTGTCCGCCGACAAGCCTGCTGCCGGTTCCGATGCCGCTTCGCGTGCGACGCCGCGCGCCCGCGACGCCGCGGCGCCCGACCCCGAGACGCCGCCGGGCGGCGCGAGCCTCGCTGCCGCGCAGGCGCGCGCGGCCGATGCCGACCACTGAATTGCCCATCGATCGTGCCGCGCGCCGCGCGGCCGTTTCCGAACCTGTCTCCCAAACGATATGAACACTCCCGCTCCTACCGGTTTCCGTTGCGGCATGATCGCGATCGTGGGCCGCCCGAACGTCGGCAAGTCGACGTTGATGAACGCACTCGTCGGCCAGAAGATCAGCATCACGTCGCGCAAGGCGCAGACGACCCGCCATCGCATCACCGGCATCAACACGTTCGACGACGCGCAATTCGTGTTCGTCGACACGCCGGGCTTCCAGACCCGTCACAGCACCGCGCTGAACCGCTCGCTGAACCGCGCGGTCACGTCGACACTCACGTCGGTCGACGTGATCCTGTTCGTGATCGAGGCCGGCCGCTTCGGACCCGACGACCAGAAGGTACTCGACCTGATCCCGCCCGGCATGCCGACGCTGCTGATCGCGAACAAGATCGACCGCGTGACCGACAAGGCGACCCTGTTCCCGTTCATGCAGCAGATGAGCGGGCTGCGCGAATTCACCGAACTCGTGCCGCTGTCCGCGCAGCGGCCGGAAGACATCAAGCGCCTGCTGGACACGATCAAGCCGTACCTGCCGGAAGGCGAGCCGATCTACGGCGAGGACGAGCTGACCGACCGCAGCTCGCGCTTCCTCGCGGCCGAAATCCTGCGCGAGAAGGTGTTCCGCTGGACCGGCGACGAACTGCCGTACACGAGCACCGTCCTGATCGACAAGTTCGAGGAGGAAGGGCGCCTGAAGCGCATCTTCGCGACGATCCTCGTCGAACGCGATTCGCACAAGGCGATGGTGATCGGCAAGAAGGGCGAGAAACTCAAGCAGATCAGCACCGAGGCGCGGATGGACATGGAGAAGCTGTTCGACGGCCCCGTGTACCTCGAGACCTTCGTGAAGGTGAAGAGCGGCTGGGCCGACAACGAGGCGGGGCTGCGCGCCTATGGGTACGAATGACGCGCTGACGTCGACCGAAGACGCGGTGACCGCCGGCGCGAACGACGCGCCGTTGCCGGCACCGCCCGAACCGCCGCGTCGCAAGGCGCGGCGCGCGACGTCTCGCACGTCCGATTTCCGCGTCGCCGAGCAGCCGGCGTTCGTGCTGCACAGCTATCCGTACCGGGAAACGAGCCTGATCATCGACGTGCTCACGCGCGATCACGGCCGGCTCGCGCTCGTCGCGAAGGGCGCGAAGCGCCCGCATTCCGCGCTGCGCGGCGTGTTGCAGACGTTCCAGCCGCTGCTGCTGTCCTGGTCGGGCAAATCCGAAGTGCGCACGCTGACGGGCGCCGAGTGGGTCGGCGGGATGCTGCCGCTCGGCGGCGACGGGCTGCTGTGCGGCTTCTACGCGAACGAGCTGCTCGTGAAATTCTGCGCACGCGAGGATCCGCAGCCGCCGCTCTTCAATCATTACGTGCTGACCCTCACGCGCCTCGCGCACGGCGAACCCGCGGTGCAGGTGCTGCGCTCGTTCGAGCGCGTGCTGCTGCGCGAGACCGGTTATGCGATGGCGCTGAACCGCACGGTCGCGCGCCGAGCGGTCGAACCGGATCGCCGCTACGTATTCGATCCCGAGCGCGGCGTGCGCAATGCGGATGACGACGTGCCGTCACACTGGCCGGTGATTACCGGACAGACGTTGCTCGACATGGAGCAGGACGATTACCATCGAGCCCAGACGGTCGCGCAAAGCAAGACGCTGATGCGCTTCCTGCTGAACACCTATCTCGGCGGTACGCCGCTTGCCACGCGTCAGATCCTGATCGACCTGCAAAACTTATGAGTTTCTTCCTGACAACGCCCACCGCCATCGACCTCGGCGTGAACATCGACCACGTCGCGACGCTGCGCAACGCGCGCGGCACGACCTATCCCGATCCGATTCGCGCGGCGCTCGCGGCCGAAGAGGCCGGTGCGGACGCGATCACGCTGCACCTGCGCGAAGACCGCCGCCACATCGTCGACGCCGACGTGCGCACGCTGCGCCCGCTGCTGAAGACGCGGATGAACCTGGAATGCGCGGTGACGGCCGAGATGCTCGACATCGCATGTGAAGTGCGTCCGCACGACGCGTGCCTCGTGCCCGAGAAGCGCGAGGAGCTGACGACCGAAGGCGGTCTCGATGTCGCCGGGCGCTTCGAGGCCGTGCGTGCGGCATGCAGGCAGCTCGCCGACGCCGGCGTGCGTGTGTCGCTGTTCATCGATCCGGACGACACGCAGATCCGCGCCGCGCACGAAGCCGGCGCGCCGGTGGTCGAGCTGCATACCGGCCGCTACGCCGATGCGCACGACGAAGCCGAGCAGCAGCGCGAATACGAACGCATCGTCGCGGGCGTGCAGGCCGGCGCGCAACTGGGCCTGAAGGTCAACGCGGGTCACGGCCTGCATTACACGAACGTGCAGCAGATCGCCGCGATCGACGGCATCATCGAGCTGAACATCGGCCACGCGATCGTCGCGCACGCGATCTTCGCGGGCTGGGACAACGCGGTGCGCGAGATGAAGGCGATCATGGTCGCCGCGCGGGTCGCCGCGCTGCACGGCGGCGCGCGCTGACGATGCATTCCGTGCGCGCGCGCTTCGTTCGCCGATCGGCATCGTCCGTGCATCACGGCGGGCGCTGACATGGCGATCTACGGCATCGGTACCGACATCGTCCAGGTGAGCCGCGTCGCGGCCGTGTTCGAGCGCACGGGCGGCCGGTTTGCCGAGAAGGTGCTGGGCCCCGACGAACTGCGCGTGTTCCACGCGCGCCGCGCGCGCTCCGAGGCACGCGGCATCGCGTTTCTCGCGACGCGCTTTTCCGCGAAGGAAGCGTTCTCGAAGGCGATCGGGCTCGGCATGCATTGGCCGATGACGTGGCGCGCGCTGCAGACCCTCAACCAGCGCAGCGGCGAACCGTACGTCGTCGCGTCGGGCGAGCTGGCCGACTGGCTTGCCGCACGCGGCATCACGGCGCGCGTGACGGTCAGCGACGAACGTGACTACGCAGTGTCGTTCGTGGTTGCCGAGACCGAAGCCGCACTTTCGCCTGCATCCGTTCCTGTCTCCCGAACCACTCCCTGACGGAATATCCCATTCTGATGAAAACGACTCCCGGCCCGGTCATGCTCGACGTCGTCGGCACGGCCCTGTCGCGCGACGATGCGCGGCGCCTTGCGCATCCGAACACCGGCGGCGTGATCCTGTTCGCGCGGCATTTTCAGAACCGCGCACAGCTGACCGCGCTGACCGACTCGATCCGCGCGGTGCGCGAGGACATCCTGATCGCCGTCGATCACGAAGGCGGCCGCGTGCAGCGATTCCGCACCGACGGTTTCACGGTGTTGCCGGCGATGCGCCGCCTCGGCGAACTGTGGGACCGCGACGTGCTGCTCGCGACGAAGGTCGCGACCGCGGTCGGCTACATCCTGGCCGCCGAGCTGCGCGCATGCGGGATCGACATGAGTTTCACGCCGGTGCTCGATCTCGACTACGGGCATTCGAAGGTGATCGGCGATCGCGCGTTCCATCGCGACCCGCGCGTCGTCACGCTGCTCGCGAAGAGCTTGAACCACGGGCTGTCGCTCGCGGGCATGGCGAACTGCGGCAAGCATTTCCCGGGGCATGGCTTCGCGGAGGCCGATTCGCACGTCGCGCTGCCGACCGACGACCGGCCGCTCGACGCGATCCTCAAGCAGGACGTCGCGCCGTACGACTGGCTCGGCCTGTCGCTGTCCGCGGTGATTCCCGCGCACGTGATCTACACGCAGGTCGACAAGCGGCCGGCCGGCTTCTCGCGCGTGTGGCTGCAGGACATCCTGCGCGGGCAGTTGGGCTTCACGGGCGCGATCTTCAGCGACGACCTGTCGATGGAGGCGGCACGCGAAGGTGGCACGCTCACGCAGGCGGCCGATGCAGCGCTCGCAGCCGGCTGCGACATGGTGCTCGTCTGCAACCAGCCGGACGCGGCCGAGGTCGTGCTGAACGGGCTGAAGGCGCAGGCGTCGGCCGAGTCGGTGCGGCGCATCAAGCGGATGCGGGCGCGCGGCAAGCCGCTCAAGTGGGACAAGCTGATCGTGCAACCCGAGTATCTGCAGGCGCAGGCGCTGTTGAGCAGCGCACTGGCGTAAGCGGAGGAAGGGCGGCGCGATGTCGCTCTCCCGTTGCCGAAAACAAGAAAGCCGTGCGTTTGCGCGGCTTTCTCATTGGGGACGTGAAGTGCGGGGCTAAACGCACTTACGCAACTAACCGTCAGCTCCGGCCAGCGCCCCGAACAAAGGCGGCCCGGTCAGTTGACCTTCATCCGCTGCAGCTTGTTGTACAGCGTCTTGGGGCTGATGCCGAGCAGCGTCGCCGCACGATGGCGCGTGCCGCCGACCGCGTCGAGCGTCGCACGAATCAGCAGATCCTCCACGTCGGACAGTGGGGTGCCGACCTTGATCTGCACGCTGCTGCCGTTCAGCGCGGCGCCGGCCGCGAAGCTCGCTTCGCCCGCGCGCAGCGTCTCGATGAAATCGCCGGACGCGTCATAGGCGAAGCGCACGCGCTCCTGCAGTTCGCGCACGTTGCCGGGCCATTCGTAGGACACGCATTCGCGCACGAAGCCCGGCGCCGCGCGCTTGTCGGTCGCGCTGCGGCCGGTGGCGCGCGCGTCGCGATTGAGTTCGTCGATCAGCGCGTCCGCGATGGCGAGGGCATCGCCGTCGCGCTCGCGCAGCGGCGGCATCGTGATCGATGCCGCATCGAGACGCAGCCACAGATCCTCGCGCAGCGTGCCGTTCGCGACCGCCTCGCGGGCCGGGCGGCGCGTGGTCGCGATCAGCCGGAAGTCGCTCGCGATCGAGCTCGTGCCGCCGATCCGCATGAAGTTCTGCGAGTCGAGCGCATGCAGCAGCGCCTCCTGCAGCACGAGCGGCAGGGCGGTGATCTCGTCGAGGAACAGCGTGCCGCCGCCGGCCTGTTCGAACAGGCCGGATTCGCGCCGCTCGGCGCCGTCGAACGCACCGCGTTCATGGCCGAACAGCACGCTGTCGAGCGACGCGCCGTGTCGCCCGGCCTGCGCGATCGTGCGGCAGTCGAACGACACGAACGGCCCCTTGCGGCGCCGGCTCAGGTCGTGCAGCGTGCGCGCGGCCAGCTTCTTGCCGGTGCCGGCCTCGCCGGTGAACAGCACGGCCGTTTCGGTGCCCGCGTTGTGCTCGATCATGTCGTACACGTGCTGCATCGCCTCGCTGCGGCCGACCAGCGCGCCGAAACGGCCGAGATGGCGCAGCGACGCGCGCAGCGTCCGCACTTCGTCGATCAGTTCGTAGGGGCGCGGAATCCGGGCCAGCAGGCTGCGCAGGCGCGGAATGTTGATCGGCTTCAGCAGGTAGTCCCAGATGCCGTGACGCAGGCCTTCGATCGCGCTCTCGACCGTCGCGTTGCCCGTCAGCACGATCACCGGCAGCGAGCCGTTCGGCTGCTGCTGCGGCAGGTGCTGGAGCAGGTCGAATCCGCTGCCGTCCGGCAGGTTCAGGTCGACGAGGACGACATCGGGAATCGAGCGGCCGAGCGCCGTGCGTGCCTCGGCGAGCGACGTGGCCGTGTCGACCGAGAAGCCGTCTGCGGCGAGCAGCGCGGTCAGGCCGGACAGGCTGTTGGGATCGTCTTCGACAATCAGGGCGTGTGGCATGGTGGACGCGAGTCGAGTCAAGAGAGGCGGGCTGTCGGCCATCGAGCCGGCCGCAGCCGCATGTCAGATTAAAAACTGATTTTATGCCCCGCTGAACGCCTGACGTGCATTATTTCTTTCACGCTATAAAACAGTTACCGATGATACAAATTGAATACCTTTAGTGCTGGATTTTGTGTTGCTTATGGTACCGGCGCACCGGTGCTGTTGGCGGCAGGCAAACAAAAAGCGCCCCGAAGGGCGCTTTGTTCGATCCGCAAATCGCAGGCGATTATGCGCGGCTGCGATATTCGTTCGTGCGCGTATCGATTTCGATCTTGTCGCCGGTATTGCAGAACAGCGGCACTTGCAGTTCGAAACCCGTCGCGAGCTTGGCGTTCTTCAGCACCTTGCCCGACGACGTATCGCCCTTGACGGCCGGTTCCGTGTAGGTGATCTCGCGAACCAGGACCGTCGGCAGTTCGACCGAGATCGCCTTCTCGTTGTAGAACACGACTTCGCAAGCCATGCCGTCTTCGAGGTAGTTCAGCGCTTCGCCCATCATTTCCGCTTCGACTTCGAACTGGTTGTAGTCGGCGTCCATGAACACGTACATCGGATCGGCGAAGTACGAGTACGTCACTTCCTTGCGATCGAGCACGACGACGTCGAACTTGTCGTCAGCCTTGTAGACCGATTCCTGGCCTGCGTTCGACAGCAGGTTCTTCATCTTCATCTTGACGACGGCGGCGTTACGGCCCGACTTGTTGTATTCCGTCTTTGCGATGACCCATGCGTCGCTGCCGATCTGCACGACGTTGCCTACGCGGAGTTCCTGTGCGGTCTTCATAAAAAACTGTCCTGATCCAATCAAATAAATAGGTGCCTGAGCGTTGCACAACGGCTGACGGCGCAAGCGGGGGGCGTTCCGGTGGGTGCCAAGAGCCCCAAACGCGGGCGCTTGCGTGGTCAGCCGTCGGATAACCGCTTATTTTAACTGAGATTTTGCGTATTCCGCCAGCTTTCCGGCGAGATCGCCGACGCTCGCCAGCGCGTCGGCCCAGCACGTCGCGTTGGTGTCCAGCGCGGCCCGGTGTTGCAGCAAATCGGCCCAGTCGGGCGTGCCGGCGCCGTTCCATGCGTGCCAGAAGCGCTCGAGCGCCGCGCGCGGCGCATCGCCGAGGCCTGCCGACAGGTGCGCGAGCGCGGCGTCGAGCTTCGGCAGGTGCGCATCGTCAGCCTGCGGGTAGATGTGCCAGATGAACGGCTTGCGCGCCCATTGCGCGCGGACGAACGAATCCTCGCCGCGCACGAAGTTGACGTCGGCCACCCACAGCAGCGGGTCGTAGTCGGCCTGCGGGACGAACGCGAGTCCGTAGGCGGTCAGGTTGCCGCGGGTTGCGCGCGCGCCGGCGTCGAACGATTCGACCCCGAAGAAGCGGGCGACGGCCGGCGACACGCGGCCGGCCGGCACGAGCGCGACGACGGGCGACGGGCTGTCGCGCCACTGCGCGAGCAGCGCGTCGACGGCCGGATTTTCATACGCGAACAGGCTGACGACGGTCGTACCCGGCGCCGGTGGCGTGTCGCCGGTCGCATGCCGCCACCATGCGGCGCGCGCCGTCGCGTCGGCTTCGAAGGCCGTGCGGCGGGCGTCGAGGTCGCGTTCCTTCAACACGCCGCCCGTGCCGGCCGACAGTCCCGGGAAGAAGAACGTCTTCAGCAGCGGGTAGCGCGGATGCGGCGACGGGCGCAAATGGAAATCGGCGACCCAGTCCTCGGCGCTCAGGTATTCGAGATTGATCCACACCGGGCGGCGCGCACGGCGCGCCATCGCCGCGAGATACGCGCCGGGCAGCTCGCACGCGAACGCCTCGATCACGGCGTCGGCGATCTCCAGCGCGTCGCCGACTTCCGCATGCCAGTGTTCGACCACGACGCCGTCGAGCGTCTGCCGTCCCGCATCGGGATCGACCCCCGGCAGCAGCCGCGCGAACGTGCACAGGTCGTCGATGAAGAGGCGTACCTGCCAGCCGTGTTCGTGCGCGAGCTGGCGGGCGAGGCGCCAGCACACGCCGATGTCGCCGAAGTTGTCGATCACGGTGCAGAAGAGGTCGCACGCGATCGGTTCGTCGGGCGCGAGCGGCGAAGGGGAGGCGGGGGCGGTACGGGGCATCGAAGCGGGCCGGTGAATGCTCTAAACTGGCGATTCTAATGGACCTGTTCCGCGCCACAAGGCACCCGGATCACGCATGACATCCCCAGAAGCCGCCGACACCCCGTTCGAACCCAAGAAGCTCCTCGCGCAGTTGCCGCACATGCCGGGCGTTTACCGCTACTACGACGCGGCGGGCGCCGTGCTGTACGTCGGCAAGGCGCGCGACCTGAAGAAGCGCGTATCGAGCTATTTCACGAAGACGCAGCTGTCGCCGCGCATCGCGATGATGGTCACGCGCATCGTGCGCATCGAGACGACCGTCACGCGCTCGGAGGCCGAGGCGCTGCTGCTCGAGAACAACCTCATCAAGGCGCTCGCGCCGCGCTACAACATCCTGTTTCGCGACGACAAGTCGTATCCGTACCTGAAGCTCACCGCGCATCGCTTTCCGCGCATGGCGTACTACCGCGGCTCGGTCGACAAGCAGAACCAGTACTTCGGGCCGTTCCCGAGCGCGTGGGCCGTGCGCGAGAGCATCCAGATCCTGCAGCGCGTGTTCCAGTTGCGCACCTGCGAGGATTCGGTCTTCAACAATCGCACGCGGCCGTGCCTGCTGCATCAGATCGGGCGCTGCACGGCGCCGTGCGTCGGCGCGATTGCCGAGGACGACTACGCGATCGACGTGTCGAACGCCGCGCGGTTTCTGCTCGGCCGGCAGTCGGAGGTGATGAAGGAACTCGAGCAGAAGATGCACGCGTTCGCGGCCGAGCTGAAGTTCGAGCAGGCGGCCGCCGTGCGCAACCAGATGAGCTCCCTCGCGACGGTGTTGCACCAGCAGGCGATCGAGGTCGGCAGCGACAGCGACGTCGACATCCTGGCGGTGGTGGCGCAGGGCGGGCGCGTGTGCGTGAACCTGGCGATGGTGCGCGGCGGCCGGCATCTCGGCGACAAGGCCTATTTCCCGGCGCACGTCGAAAGTGCGCTGACGCTGGCCGAGGGCGGCCTCGGCGACGAGGCCGAAGCGGCGGACGATGCCGACGAAACCGCTGCGGCGTTGCCCGACCGGCCCGTGGAAGAGGCTGCCGCCGCGCGTGACGCGGGGGCGTCGGTGGAGGCAGAGGTGCTCGATGCGTTCATCGCGCAGCACTATCTCGGCAATCGCGTGCCGCCCGTGCTGGTCGTGAGCCATGCGCCCGCGAGCCGCGACCTGCTCGAGCTGCTGTCCGAGCAGGCCGGCCACAAGGTATCGCTGGTGCGGCAGCCGCAGGGGCAGCGGCGCGCGTGGCTGTCGATGGCCGAGCAGAATGCGCAGATCGCGCTCGCGCGGCTGCTGTCCGAGCAGGGCTCGCAGCAGGCGCGCACGCGCGCGCTCGCGGAGACGCTCAGCTTCGAATGCGACGATCTCGCGACGCTGCGGATCGAATGTTTCGACATCAGCCATACGATGGGCGAGGCGACGCAGGCGTCGTGCGTCGTCTATCACCATCACAAGATGCAGTCGGGCGAGTACCGTCGCTACAACATCACCGGCATCACGCCGGGCGACGATTACGCGGCCATGCGGCAGGTGCTGACGCGCCGCTACGAGAAGATGGTCGAGCAGGCCGCGCAGGCGGCGGCCGCCGACGACGCGGCCGGCATCGACGGCGAATCGACGCGCAAGGCCGAGTCGTCGAGCCTGCTGCCGAATATCGTGCTGATCGACGGCGGCAAGGGGCAGGTCGAGATTGCGCGCCAGGTGTTCACCGAACTCGGGCTCGACACGTCGATGCTGGTCGGCGTCGCGAAGGGCGAAGGGCGCAAGGTCGGCCTCGAGACGCTCGTGTTCGCGGACGGCCGCACGCCGCTCGAACTTGGCAAGGAGAGCGCCGCGCTGATGCTCGTCGCGCAGATCCGCGACGAGGCGCACCGCTTCGCAATCACCGGGATGCGCGCGAAGCGGGCGAAGGCGCGCCAGACCTCGCGGCTCGAGGAACTCGAAGGGGTCGGGGCAAAACGCCGGCAGCGGCTGCTCGCGCGGTTCGGCGGGCTGCGCGGGGTGGTCGCCGCGAGCGTCGAGGAACTGGCGAGCGTCGACGGCATCTCGCACGCGCTCGCCGAGCAGATCTACAAGCAGCTTCACTGATCCGGCCGTGCGACCGGCCGCGCCTGAGCGCGATCTCGCGTTCTTGTGGCAGGCCGGTCGACACGGCACAATTGCGAATCCTTTACTGACCCGCATGCCATGCCGTTCAATTTCCCGATTTTCCTGACGTGGGTACGGATCGTGCTGATCCCGCTCGTCGTTGGCGTGTTCTATCTGCCGGACACGGTGATGGGCGGCGCGCACCGCAATGTCGCGGCAGCGGCGATCTTCATCCTCGCCGCGCTGACCGACTGGTTCGACGGGTTTCTCGCCCGCAAGTGGAACCAGACGTCGTCGTTCGGCGCGTTCCTCGATCCGGTCGCGGACAAGCTGATGGTGACGGCCGCGTTGCTGATCCTCGTGCAGATTTCGCGGGTCGACGCGGCGATCGCGCTCGTGATCGTCGGCCGCGAGATCGCGATCTCGGCGCTGCGCGAATGGATGGCACAGATCGGTGCGTCGAAGAGCGTCGCGGTGAACCAGCTCGGCAAATTCAAGACCGCGTGCCAGATGGTCGCGATCCCGATGCTGCTGTACTACGGCCCGCTGCCGCTCGGCATCGCGACGATCGACACGCGCGTGTGGGGCGAGTGGCTGATGTACCTCGCGGCGGTGCTGACGATCTGGTCGATGCTGTACTACATGAAGCTCGCATGGCCGCAGATTCGCGAGCGCGGCGGCGCGTGACCGGCCCCGCACGGCGGTTGCACAGGTTTTTGGAAAAAGGGCTGGAAAAGCCCTTGACATACGAATGTGCCTTCGACATAATCTCGCTTCTCCGCTGCACGACGAAGTAAGTGTGTGACGGGGAAGCGGTAGCGCAGCAATACGCGGGAGTAGCTCAGTTGGTAGAGCGCAACCTTGCCAAGGTTGAGGTCGCGAGTTCGAGACTCGTCTCCCGCTCCAGATTTTTTCTGGCAGCGTGTTGTACGGCAAAGCGCTGCAGATGCAGGATACATGCGGGAGTAGCTCAGTTGGTAGAGCGCAACCTTGCCAAGGTTGAGGTCGCGAGTTCGAGACTCGTCTCCCGCTCCAGATTTTTCTGGCAGCGTGTTGTACGGCAAAGCGCTGCAGATGCAGGATACATGCGGGAGTAGCTCAGTTGGTAGAGCGCAACCTTGCCAAGGTTGAGGTCGCGAGTTCGAGACTCGTCTCCCGCTCCAGATTTTTCTGGCAGCGTGTTGTAAGGCAAAGCGCTGCAGGTGCAGGACAATGCGGGAGTAGCTCAGTTGGTAGAGCGCAACCTTGCCAAGGTTGAGGTCGCGAGTTCGAGACTCGTCTCCCGCTCCAAGTCATGGGGAAGCCACGCTTCCCTTTTTATTTGATGGACCGACGGTCCTCGAATAAAAAAATCTGTCGCTTGCCTCCATGGCATCCGGACAGTCCGCTTTCGGCGCGATAGCAAAGCGGTTATGCAGCGGCCTGCAAAGCCGTTTAGGCCGGTTCGACTCCGGCTCGCGCCTCCAGCAAGAAAGAAAAAGCCCCGCTTCGGCGGGGCTTTTTTTTCGGCTCGTCGTGGCGGTTCGATCTGCTGGCGGCACTCAGATCACGCGCCAGAAGATCGTGACCGGCCAGCTATCCTTTTCCTCGCCCAGCGTGATTGTGTCTTCCTCGAAGTCGCGATTGCGCATCGACTGCGCAGCTTCGACGCTGAAGCAAACAGCGACGACCATCTTGATCGCGTCGGCATATTGCTGCTTCACCGAATGGAGTTTCACGATGTCGTCGGCGACCTCGTCGAAAAATTTGTGAGGTACCGTTTGTCGCCCTTGCAGGGCGGAGTGGAAGAGGGATTCCGCCTTCAGTTCGATGCAGATCACCTTGCCAAGTGCGGGGCGGATCAGGATGTCGACGTCTTGACGCGGATCCTGATAGATCGCCTGTTCGCACTCCACGGTCGGATTGCCGGGAAGCTCGCGAAATTTGCTGGACAGCCAGAGTTTCAGCACGGTCTCCCAGCCGCCCTTTTCAAGAAAGTAGTCCACGGGTTCGGGCGTCTGGCGGTATTGCGTGGGCTTGCTTCTTTCAACAAGCGCGCCTTCCGCCCACCCGATGATCGTTTTGGGCGCGATATCCTGAGGCTGGTACATGGTCGTTCTCCTTCATTGGATGTGGCGAATGCAACGGTCGACAGCGGGATGCGGTCATGCCGTTGCGCACATTCTCGGAAGGTTGCTGACCGAGAACCATAGAGCAGAAGTCACCCTGCGAACGTACTGTTCGCGACGCCACCCTGACTGATCATGGAGCGAGCGGTGCGTGGCGCAGGCGTAGCCGTGGAGGTGGTGAGGCAGGTCATTCCGCCCGAACGGCGATGGATCAGCCTGCGCGATGCCGATCAGCCATCGACCGGCTGAGCCGGCGTGTCGAGCCTCAACTGATAGAACGCCGCATCGAGCCAGCGGCCGAACTTGAAGCCCGCTTCAGTGATCGTGCCCGAGTGCACGAAGCCGAGGCGCGTATGCAGCGCGACGCTACCGCCGTTGGTCGCGTCGATGCAGCCGACCAGTACGTGTACTTCGGCTTCGCGCGCACGCCGGATCAACTCGCGCAGCAGCAACTCGCCGAGCCCGCGGCCGCGATGGTCGCGGTGGACGTAGACGCTGTGTTCGACCGTGTACTTGTACGCGGGGAATGCGCGGAACGTGCCCCAGCTCGCGAAGCCGACCAGCGTGCCCGCTTCATCCACCGCGCCGACGACCGGAAAACCGCTGGCGCGCTTCGTCGCGAACCACGTGACCATCGCTTCCGGCGGGCGCGGCCGGTAGTCGTACAGCGCGGTCGAGTTCACGATCGCATCGTTCAGGATCTCGAGGATGGCCGCGGCATGCTCGGCCTCGCCGCAATCGATCAGGCGCACGTCGTCGCGCGGTTTCGGGGAATTCATGCGGGCTCCTGTGCCTGTCGGCTCTGAACGGATGACACACTCCGCGCGCCGGCGGCGGCGGGAACATCGCAGATCGCGACGACATAGCGCGCGACGTGCGACGACGGGTTGCTGAAAATCAGCGGCTGATCGACGCGCATGGCCAGACAGTCGCCTTCGTGAAGTTCGTGGAGCTGGTCGCCGAACGTGACGTCGACGCGCCCATGGACGACCCACACCTGTTGATGCAATGCACTTTCGCGCCCGCCGGAGTCGTATGCGACGCGCGCGCCGGGTGGGAAATCGATCTCGACGAGCTGAAGCGGCGACGGCCAGCCAGGCGGCGACAGATTGCGCCGAACGTAACCGGATGCCGGATCGCGCCATTCCGCCTGCTGCGCGCGCCGCACCAGCGGGTGCGCGGGCGCATCGTCGCGATCGCCGCCGAACAGCCCGGCCAGCGACACGCCGAGACCTGCCGCGAGCTTGTCGAGCACGACGGCCGTCGGGCTCGCCGACGCGCGCTCGATGAGCGAGATCATCGAACGGCTGACGCCGGAACGCGCGGCGAGCGCATCGAGCGTGTAGCCTCGTAGCGTGCGCAAGTCGCGCACGCGCCGGGCGATGCGTTCGTTGATGCCGGTGTCGTCGGCAGGGGAGTTGGTCGATTCCTGCATAGTAGATTTATTTTCCAGCAAGTTGGAATTCGATGTCAACGGGATTCCTGCTGCCCGGGAGCGCGGTTCGCTGGCAGTCGAGCGCTTGCCCGGCGACCGCGGTGCGCGTAATATACGAAACGACTACATTTCGTTTAATTGGAGACATATGGGAATCATCAAGATCTCCGAGCACATGCACGAACGGCTGCGCTCGACGAGTACCGCGCTGAGCCGTTCGATCAATGCCCAGGCGGAGCACTGGCTGCGCGTCGGGATGCTGGCGGAACTCAATCCATCGCTGTCCTACGGCGAGATCTGCCGGATGCTGATCGAGACCGAAGCACGCGGCGGCGATGCCGGTCCGACGGAGTCGGTGGCCCACCACGGCATCGAGCAGGTGGCGTAATGGCGAGGCGCGAAATCCCGATCCGCGGTGCAGCGGAAATCGCCAAGTCGCGCGAGGCCGCGAAGCTTGCGTCCCAGGTGCTGACGATGATCACCGAACACGTGAAGCCGGGCGTCACCACCGACGAGCTGGACGCGCGCTGCCGCGAGTACATCGTCGACGCACTCGGCGCGATCCCGGCGAACATCGGTTACCACGGCTATCCGAAAACCTTGTGCACGTCGGTCAATCACGTGGTCTGTCACGGCATTCCGTCGTCGCGGCCGATGCGCGACGGCGATATCGTGAATCTCGACATCGCGGTGATCAAGGACGGCTGGTTCGGCGACACGAGCCGCATGTATTTCGTCGGCGAGCCGGGCGAACTGGCGCGGCGTCTCGTCGCGACGACCTATGAGGCGATGCATGCGGGCATCCGCGCGGTTCGTCCGGGCGCGACGCTCGGCGACGTCGGCTATGCGATCCAGCAGGTCGCGCATCGCGAAGGGTTCAGCGTGGTCCGCGAGTACTGCGGGCACGGGATCGGCGATGTGTATCACGACGAGCCGCAGGTGCTGCATTATGGCCGCCCGGGCACCGGCGTGCCGCTGCGGCCGGGGATGATCTTCACGATCGAGCCGATGCTGAATGCGGGCAAGCGCGATACGCGCGTGCTGGCGGACGGCTGGACGGTCGTCACGAAGGACCATTCGCTGTCCGCCCAATGGGAGCACATGGTCGTGGTGACGGAGCAGGGCTTCGAGATCCTGTCGGACGACGTGAAGCCGTCGGCGTTCGCAGTGCTTTCCGGCACGCACGCGGCCTGACGCGCGGCAGGCCGCGCGCAGCGGCGCAACGAAAACGGGCCCCGTGTGGGGCCCGTGTCATTGGCGGCCCAGCGGCGCGATCAGCAGGCAGACGCTTCCGCGGCCGCGACCGGCAGCGTCACACGGCTCAACCGCGCGCCTTCTGCCACGCGTGTTCGACGAACACGCGGCACAGGGCTTCCATCCCGTTACGGTCCTCGTCGTCGAAACGCGCGGCGACGGGGCTGTCGACGTCCCACACCCCGATCAGCGCGCCGTCGGCCGCCACCAGCGGCACGACGATTTCCGATTCCGACGCGGCATCGCAGGCGATATGGCCGGGGAATGCATGCACGTCGCGCACGACCTGCGTTTCGCGGGTCTGCGCAGCCGTGCCGCACACGCCCTTGCCGAGCGCGATCCGCACGCACGCGGGCTTGCCCTGGAACGGGCCGACCACGAGTTCCGTCCCGTCGAAGAAATAGAACCCGGCCCAGTTCAGGCGGTCGAGCGAGTGATAGACGAGCGCGGAGAAGTTCGCGGCGTTCGCGGTCAGGTCGTGCTCCGATTCGACGAGCGCGCGTGCCTGCTCGACGAGGGTCGCATAGTGTTCGACCTTGGAGGTGTGAGGGTCGGTGGACAGCGTGAACATGGCTGAAATGCGAAAAGGTTGTGAACAGCGGGATTGCGAAAAGCGCGATGCGCGTCCCGCAGTCTACGGCACGCGCGGCCTGTTTGCAGCGCGCGGTTCGCGGGCGCCGTGTCGAACGCGTCGCGCCGCCGCTCAATCGGGTTCGAGTTCGGCGAACCGCTCGGCCAGGAAGTCGAGCAGCGCACGCACCGCGGGCAGCAGCCCGCGCCGCGACGCGAACACCGCGTGCACGATCTCGCGGCGCGGCGCCCAGTCCGGCAGCACGGTCGCCAGTTCGCCGCGCGCGACTTCGTCGCGCACCATCATCGTCGGCAACTGCACGACGCCGACCCCCGCGACGGCCGCCGCGCGCAGCGCGAGCATGCCGCCCGTCACGAGCCGCGGCTGGTGGTGGATTTCCGCCTGTGCGCCGTCGGGGCCGCGCAGGCGCCATACGTGCGTGGCCTGAGGCACGCCGTGATCGAGGCTCGGCAGACGGGGTAGGTCGGCGGGGACGGCCGGTACGCCGAGTTCGCGCAGCAACGCAGGGCTCGCGACGAGGCACTGGCCGCGCTCGGCCAGCACGCGCAGCGCGAGATCGCTGTCCTCGAGCGGTGGCGGGCGCACGCGGATCGCGACGTCGATCCCTTCGCCGACCACGTCGACGCGCCGGTTGGTCGCTTCCAGGTGAATCTCGACGCGCGGGCACGCGACCATGAACGCAGCGATCATCGTGCCGACCAGCGAATCGAGCAGCACGACCGGACAATTGACCCGCACGATGCCGCGCGGCTCCTCGTGCAGCAGCGCGATCGCCTCGTCGGCGGCGTCCGCTTCGACGAGCATCGCGCGACAGTGCGCGTAGTAGGTCTGGCCGACGTCGGTGACGGTGAAGCGGCGCGTCGAGCGCTGGATCAACCGCATCCCGAGCCGCGCCTCGAGCAGCGCGATGCGGCGGCTCAACTTCGATTTCGGCATGTTCAGCGCGCGCCCGGCCGGCGCGAAGCCGGCGTGCTCGACCACCTGCACGAAGTAATAGAGATCGTTCAGATCCCGGTCGTTATCGTTCATCAAATAGAACACTGAGTGCGATTTTGGCAGGCTACCGGATCGATCGTCCCACCACTATATTCGTACCCAGGATGCGAAGCACGTGTTTCGCCGCAATTCGGAGAAGGCAAATGAAGAAGATCCAGGGTGTCTACAGTGCGCCGCGCGGCCATTGGGTCGGCGACGGTTTCCCGGTGCGTTCGATGTTCAGCTATCAGTCTCACGGAGCACACCTGAGCCCGTTCCTGCTGCTCGACTACGCCGGTCCTGCGAACTTCGAGCCGGCTTCGGCACCGCGCGGAGTGGGCCAGCATCCGCACCGCGGGTTCGAAACGGTGACGATCGTCTACGACGGCGAAGTCGCTCACCGCGACTCGACCGGTGCAGGCGGCGTGATCGGCCCGGGCGACGTGCAGTGGATGACCGCCGCGAGCGGGATCCTGCACGAGGAATTCCACTCGGAGGCATTCACGAAGCGTGGCGGGTCGCTCGAGATGGTGCAGCTGTGGGTGAATCTGCCCGCCGCCGACAAGATGGGCGCACCCGGCTACCAGACGCTGCTGAACGCGGACATCCCGGTGGTCGAACTACCGGACGGCGCCGGTCGCGCGCGGATCATCGCGGGCGAGTTCGACGGGCGGCGCGGCCCGGCCCGCACGCATACGCCGATCGACGTGTGGGACGTGCGGCTTGCAGCCGGCGGCCGTGCGCGATTCCCGATCGCCGAAGGGCGGACGCTCGCGGTGGTCGTGCTGAGCGGTACGTTGCTGGTGAACGGCGAGACGGTTGCCCGCGAAGCGCAGTTCGTGCAATTGAGCCGCGACGGGCGCGACGTCGAGATCGAAGCGAACGGCGACGCCAAGCTGCTGATCCTGAGCGGCGAACCGATCGATGAGCCGGTCGTCGGTTACGGGCCGTTCGTGATGAACTCGCAAGAGGAAATCCGGACCGCGATCGACGATTTCAACAACGGCCGCTTCGGCCGGATGCCGGCATGACGGAGAGGCCCCGCGCACAGTGCGGGGCCTTTTTTTCAGGCGCGGTAGGACGGTCGCGTGCCGCGTGCGCTTCGAGGCATAATCGACGGTTGCCGCGCGCCGGCCGGCGCGCCCGAATCAGGACCGACCATGAACGCTTCCGCACCTGCCGCATCCCTGCGCGCCGACGATCTCGACTGGCGCTGGAAATTCTTCGACGCGCTGACGGCGCGTGAAGTTTATTCGATCCTCGACGCGCGCAGCGCCGTGTTCGTCGTCGAGCAGAACTGCGTGTATCGCGACATCGACGATGCGGACCCGGCCGCATGGCACCTGGCGGCGTACGATCCCGCGGGCCGCCTGGCCGGCTACCTGCGCGTGCTGCTGCCGGACGCGCAGCACACCGACGTGCGCATCGGCCGCGTGCTGACGACCGCCCCGTTTCGCGGTGCGGGCCTCGGCAATGCGCTGATCTCGCGCGCGCTCGAGCACATCCGTGCGCAGTGGCCGGATGCGCAGGTGAGCCTGCATGCGCAGGCCCACCTGCAGCGCTTCTATGGGGCATTCGGCTTCACGCCGAGCTCGGACGTGCACGACGAGGATGGCATCCCGCACGTGTGGATGACCAGCGCGCGCGGCTGACGCGCCGCGCCGTCAGTGGGCGGCGCGCGTCACCGACGGGCCTGCCGCGTGCCGGGCGGCCGCCCGCTCTTCGATCAAACGGCCGCGCGCGGACAATCGCAACCAGTGTCGCAGCGCGATCAGCGCGCCGATCACGCTCATCATCGAGCCCGGAATCCATAGCAGCAAGCCGCCGATCTGCTGGTCGCGCAGCGGGCTGAGCCACGTGAATGCGCGTCCGCAGATCGAGTAGATCGGATACAGCTCGTGCGGCGTGAAGAAGATCAGCGCGCCGAGCGCGATCTGCGGCGGGATCGCCGCGACGACGATCAGGATCCGGCGGCCCGGCGACAGCCGTGCGGGCGGCGCGGGACGCGGATCGACGACGAGCCACCAGAACAGCAGCCCGTCGATCACCATGCTCCAGTTCATCACGCGATACAGGCGCCAGTCGAGCATCGCGATGAAGTGGATCGGCGACAGCAGCCAGAAATAGATCAGCCCGACGAACAGCACGACCGCGACGACCGGATGGAACACCACGTCGAGCGTCGCGCGCACGGGGGCCCACGCGAGCGCGGGGCGCACGAAGCGCTGCCGCCAGCGAAACGGAATGCCCGCGCGGATCGCCGCGCCCGGATAGGCCAGCGCGATGAAGAACGGCCCGAGGTGATGCAGCACGAGGTGCTGCGCGCGGTGCATGAAGAATTCGTGCTCGAAGAAGTAGTCGAGCCGCGTATGCAGCGCGATGTAGAGCGCTGTCAGCCCGAGCCAGAACGAGAACTGCCGCAGCGGCGACACCTTCGCCTTCTTCACGCCGCGCGCGAACAGCACGGCGGCCGTCAGCACCGCGATGACCACGGTCGGCGACGGTTCCCACGGATCGAGCCAGTACAGGACGTTCATCGCGCGCGCATCACTTCGCCTGGGCCGGCGACTTCACGGCGAACGGCGTGTCGACCGTCTCGCCGTCGGAGAACTTCAGGCGCAGGCGCACGGTGTCGCCGGGCTTGATCGCGTGCTTGGGTTCCTCGAGCATGAAGTGATAGCCGCCCGGCGCGATGTCGACCTTGCCGCGCGCGGGGATCGTCAGCTTGTCGACCATTTCCATCTTCTGGGTCGAGCCGTTCGACACGGTCTGGTGCAGCATCGCCATCCCGTAGTCGGGGCTGTCGACGTCGACGAGATCGACCGGCTTGTCACCCGTATTGACGAGCGTCACGTAGCCGCCCGCGGGCAGCTGGTTCGGCAGCCAGCGCACCCACGCATTCTGCGCGGTGATCGCGCCGGCGGCACAGGCATGCGCGCCGGTGCACAGCGCGGCGAGGAGGGCGAACGTCTTGAGGGTCGTCTTCATGTCGGAGTTCGGAGTTCAGGAGGGGGTGGATGCGGTGTCGATGATCCGGCGCACGTCGGCGGCGATGGCGTCGGGCGAATCGCGGTCGGTCGCGAGCAGGCGCGCGCGGCCGTTCGCGTCGAAGATGTACACGGCCGAGCTGTGCGTGACTTCGTAGCCGCCGGACGGATCGCGTTTTTCCATCTGGTACGCGACGCGATAGCGTTTCGCGAGCGATTCGATCTGGCCGTCGGTGCCGGTCAGGCCACGTGCGTGCGCGGCGTCGAACGCGGCGACGTACGACTGCATCGCCGGTGGCGTGTCGCGTGCGGGATCGACCGAGACGAACAGGATGCGCACGTCGTTCGCCTGCGGGCCGAGCTTCGACAACACTTCCATCAGCCGCGCCATCGTTTCGGGGCAGACGTCCGGACAGTGCGTGTAGCCGAAGTACACAAGCGCGACGCGGCCGCGAAACGCGTGCGCGTCGACCGGGCGGCCGTCGCCGCCGGTGAGCTTGAACGACAGGTCGGGCAGGTGGCCCGTGACGTTGGTCAGGCGCCAGTTCGGCTCGTCGTGCGTGCACGCGGCGAGCGCGACGGCGGCGGTCAGCGCCGCGGCCGTGCGGACGAAGCGGGTGAGGCTGAAGAAGCGCCGGTGCGGCGCGGGACGGGCAGGCGACATCTTGGGGACTGTTTCCATATGGAACGGTCGCCGGCCGGCGCGGCGCCATGCGTCGCGCGGCCGGCGGTTGCCGACTGTAGCGCAATTCCCGCGCCCGCGTCCTTTCGAAACCCGTACGGCACGGGCGAGCGGGGCAATATGTCGCAGTTGACGTGGCGGGGCGGCGAGTGACCCCGCGCTGCGCCGGTTTCACCCATCTCGGTACGCAGGCGCGGTAAGATGCGCACAATTCCATTCTCGCAGCGGCGGCCTCGCGTTTGCAGGCCGCTCCTCAGACTATCGAATCGATGCAATCCGTTCCGGCTTCCCTGTCCCTGACCGATACCGCGTTCTTTTTCGACTTCGACGGCACGCTCGTCGAGCTGGCGCCGACGCCCGACAGCATTCACGTGCCGCCGTCGCTGCTGACGCTGCTCGACGAACTGCGGCGCCGCTCGCACGGCGCGGTCGCCGTCGTGTCGGGCCGCGGCATCGACAACCTCGACACGTTCCTCAACATGCCGGACTTGCCGATCGCCGGTCTGCACGGCGCCGAACGCCGCGACGCGAACGGCGACACGCAGCGCATCGGCTTCAACGACGAGCGGCTGCTGCGCATCGAGCGCGAGCTTGCGTCCGTCGTCGACCGCCATCCGGGCATGCTGCTCGAGATCAAGGGTGCGGCCGTCGCGCTGCACTACCGCAACGCACCCGAGCGCGAACCGGTCGCGCGCGCGGCGGCCGAGCGTCTCGTCGCCGAATATGCGGATGCATACGTGCTGCAGCCCGGCAAGATGGTGTTCGAGATCAAGCCGAAGGGCGTCGACAAGGGGCGCGCGCTGGCCGCGTTCCTCGACGAGCCCCCGTTCGCGGGCCGCGTGCCGCTGTTCGCCGGCGACGACCTGACCGACGAGAAGGGCTTCGCGGTGGTCAATGCGCGCGGCGGCCTGTCGATCAAGGTCGGCGCGGGCGAGACGTCGGCCCGCGCGCGGCTCGACTCGGTCGACGCGCTGCACGCGCAGATCGCCCGCTGGCTTGGCGCGGAGCAGCCGGGCGCATGAGCCGACTCATCATCGTTTCAAACCGCGTCGCCCCGATTTCGGAAGGCGAGCCGGCGGCGGGCGGC
Source organism: Burkholderia sp. Bp8998 (assembly GCF_003854235.1). NCBI lineage: Bacteria > Pseudomonadati > Pseudomonadota > Betaproteobacteria > Burkholderiales > Burkholderiaceae > Burkholderia > Burkholderia sp. Bp8998. The sequence goes on along the minus strand of NZ_QTQF01000014.1, from coordinate 72,434 downwards.
CTCGCGATCGGCGTCTACGACGCGCTGAAGGAGACGGGCGGCATGTGGTTCGGCTGGAGCGGCGAGGTGGTCGCGTCCGGTGCGCCGCAGCCGCAGATCCGCATCGAGGAGCGCGGCCCCGTGACCTTCGCGACCGTCGGACTGTCGCGCCGCGATTACGACCAGTACTACCGCGGTTTCTCGAACGCCACGCTGTGGCCCGCGTTCCATTACCGCGCGGACCTGATCCAGTACGACCGCCACGAGTTCGACGGCTACAGCCGCGTGAACGTCTGGCTCGCGCAGCAGCTCGTGCCGCTGCTGCAGGACGACGACGTGATCTGGGTGCACGACTATCACCTGATTCCGTTCGCGCGTGCGCTGCGTGCGGCCGGCGTGAAGAATCGCATCGGCTTTTTCCTGCACATTCCGTTTCCGGCCGCGCAGGTGCTCGTCAACGTGCCGCCGCATCGCGAGCTCCTCGAGTCGCTGTGCGCGTTCGACCTGCTCGGCTTCCAGACCGAGCCGGACCTGCGCGCGTTCTGCGACTACATCGAGTTCGAGGCCGGCGGCGAAGTGGCGCGCGAAGGGCACACGGTGCGCGTGAGCGCGTTCGGCAGCACGCTGCGCGCGGCGGCCTATCCGATCGGCGTATATCCGGACGAGATCGCGTCGCTCGCGCAGGCGGGCGAGAACGGCAAGGCCGCGCGCATGGCCACGTCGCTGCGCGGGCGCCAGCTGATCATGAGCGTCGATCGGCTCGATTATTCGAAGGGGCTCGTCGAGCGGTTCCGCGCGTTCGAGAAGCTGCTGGAGCACCAGACCTCGATCCGCAACCGCGTGTCGTTCCTGCAGATCGCGCCGTCGACGCGCGCCGACCTGCGCGCGTACCAGGACATCCGCCTGCAGCTCGAAGCGGAGTCGGGGCGCATCAACGGCCGCTATGCGGAGCTCGACTGGGCGCCGATCCTCTACATTCACCGCCAGTACGACCGGCAGGTGCTGGCCGCGCTGTATCGCCTCGCGCGTGTCGGTTTCGTGACGCCGCTGCGCGACGGGATGAACCTCGTCGCGAAGGAGTATGTGTCCGCGCAGAATCCGGACGATCCGGGCGTGCTGGTGTTGTCGCGCTTCGCGGGGGCGGCACGCGAGCTGACGGGCGCGCTGATCGTCAATCCGATCGACATCGACGGGATGGCCGATGCGCTGTCGCAGGCGCTGACGATGCCGCTCGCCGAGCGGCGCGCGCGTTATGCGGACATGATCGCGCAGCTGCGGGAGAACAACGTGTCGGTGTGGCGCGACAACTTCCTGCGCGACCTGCAGCGCGTGTAACCCGCGCGCTGCGCGGCGGAGGTCGCGCGATGCCATGAAAAAAAGCCGCCGTGCTTCATTCGCGCACGGCGGCTTTTTTTATCGGCAGCGTGCCGCGGCGTCAGGCTACGCGTTCGCCGGTCGGCGTCGTGCCGTCGGGCGCGTGATGGCGGCCGTGCTGCTTCGCGAGCAGGTCGCGGTACAGGCCCGGACGATTGCGCAGCACGTCGGGGCTGCCGTCGTCGATCACCTTGCCGTTGCTCATCACGATGATCCGGTCGAAGTTGCGCAGCGTCGACAGCCGGTGCGCGATCGCGATCACCGTGCGGCCGACCATCAGGCGGTCGAGCGCGCTCTGGATCGCTTCCTCGGATGCGCTGTCGAGTGCGGACGTCGCTTCGTCGAGCAGCAGGATCGGCGCGTCCTTCAGGATCGCGCGCGCGATCGCGATGCGCTGGCGCTGGCCGCCCGACAGCTTCACGCCGCGGTCGCCGACGATCGTGTCATAGCCTTCCGGCATCGCCTCGATGAACTCGGAGCAGCGGGCGTCGCGCGCGGCGGCGAGCACTTCCTCGCGGGTCGCCTCGGGGCGGCCGTACGCGATGTTGTCGTAGATGGTCCGGTGCAGCAGCGAGATGTCCTGCGGCACGAGCGCGATCGCATGGCGCAGGCTGTCCTGCGTGATCGCCTTCACGTCCTGGCCGTCGACCTTCACGGCGCCGTCCTGCGTGTCGTAGAAGCGCTGCAGCAGTGCGAGCACGGTCGACTTGCCGGCGCCCGACTTGCCGATCAGGCCGACGCGCTGGCCCGGTTCGATATGAAGGTCGAAGTGATCGAGGATCGCGCGGCGGTGCGGATACGCGAACGTCACGCGTTCGAAATCGACGCGCCCGCCCTTGGCCGACAGTGGCTGTGCGTCGGAGCTGTCCGGCATCCCGTGCGGCTCGAGCAGCGTCTTCACGGCTTCGGACAGGCGTGCCACGTGTTGCGTGACGTCGACGAGCGCGACCGCCAGATCGCGCGTGCCGTGCAGGATCGTGAAGCCCAGCGAGCTGACGAGCACGATGTCGCCGGAGGTCGCGCGGCCCTGGTCCCACAGCCACAGCGCCCAGCCGAGCAGGCCGGCGGACAGCATCGCGGTGATCACCGCGTGCAGCAGGCGCAGCTTCTCGAGATAGAGCAGGCTTTGCTGGCGCGCGTCCATCTCGGCCTTCACCGTCGCGCCGAAGCGCTTCTGTTCGCGCAGCGTCATCCCGAACGCACGCACGAGGCCCATGTTGCCGATCACGTCGACGAGCTCGCCGTCGACGGCGGCGGCCTTCGACGCGAACGCATGATGGCGTGCGGAGCCGCGCCCGGCGAGCTTGAACAGCACGACGGAGAGCACGGCCGAACAGCCGAGCAGGCCGGCGGCCATCAGCGGGTTCACGACGATGATCATCAGGATCGCGCCCATCACCGCGATGCACGGCGGCAGCACGTTCCACGCCATCGTGTTCTCCGACGTATAGACGGCATTCGACGTGGCGGTGATGCGGCTCGCGAGCGTGCCCGGCTGCTTTTCCGAGTAGTAGGTCGGCGAATGGCCGATCAGGTACTGGAACAGGTCGCGCCGCAGGTCGCCGGTGACCGCGACGAACGTGTGCGCGGCGACCCAGCCGCCGACGCGCCACAGCAGGTTGTCGGCCGCGATCAGCCCGACGAGCAGCGCGAACGCGCTCCACAGCGGGCCCGGGTGATGGCGCCCGGCCGCGAGCACGTCGATCAGGTGCTTGATCGCGTATTGCGAGCCGAGCGCGCAGCCGACGGCGGCCAGCACGCTGCAGAGCACGACCAGGTGCGCGACGGGATGCAGGCGGATGTAGCGGAACAGGAACGCGAGCGGCCGATGCGCGTAGCTCGACAGCTTCGCGTTGTGGGCGTTGCGCTGGGCAGGGGTGAGAGATTCCAAAATATGCGTGCGGTGATTCGGTGATTGAGCGGATCGGCTGGATCGCCGCCCACGGTCGCCCGGACTGAATAATCCGGCATTGTAAACAAGGCCGTGCATTGCGCTGAGCGAATCTTGCCTTGGTCAGGGGCGCGCGATCAATTTTGAGATAAAATCCGGCATCCGTCCTGCCGCATGCGCCGGAATCACGATGCCGGCAGTGGCGGGATGGCTCGGAACGCCAAAAGGGCCTTCCACTCTAGAACGGACACCCAAGTCCGCGGGTTGCAAAGTGTTGCGCCTTTGTAACAAAGTAAATTGTTTGAAATGTTGTGCGCCGTATCAGGATTAACCCTAGATAATCGGCTCCGGGTTCGATTCCAGGTTTTTACGAACCCCTGTCAACGGGTCTTCGTTTCAAACGTTCTATGCCTGTCGCGTCGCCGACGCTCCTTGAGCAGCGCGGGTTCGACGCCCCCGGCAGGCTGATTCGTCCGATCTTCGGACGAAATGCATCCAGCCCGGACCGCCGGCAGGTTGCCGACCCATACCTGGTTTTTAGCCGATTTTTTAGGAGTTACGCATGCGAATCGCCCAAATCGCTCCGTTGCACGAAGCGGTGCCCCCGAAACTGTACGGTGGGACCGAGCGAGTGGTGTCCTACCTCACCGAAGCACTTGTCGAGATGGGGCATGACGTCACGCTCTTCGCGAGCGGCGATTCGCAAACGTCGGCGAAGCTCGAAGCGTGCTGGCCGCAGGCGCTGCGCCTCGACCCGACGATCCGCGACGTGATGGCTCCGCACATGCTGCTCCTCGAGCAGGTGCGCCGCCGCGCGGAAGAGTTCGACGTCCTGCACTGCCACATCGACTACTACCCGTTCTCGCTGTTCTCGCGCCAGCCGGTCCCGCATCTGACGACGATGCACGGCCGTCTCGACCTGCCGGAACTGCAGCCGATCTTCAACGCGTTCAGCGACGTGCCGGTCGTGTCGATCTCCGACAACCAGCGCATCCCGCTGCCGCAGGCGAACTGGCTGTCGACCGTGTACCACGGCCTGCCGGAAAACCTGCTGACGCCGATCCCGAACGTGAAGCCGAGCTACCTCGCGTTCCTCGGCCGTATCTCGCCGGAGAAGCGCGTCGACACCGCGATCCGCATCGCCGAGCAGGCAGGCCTGCCGATCAAGATCGCCGCGAAGCTCGACAAGGCTGACCGCGCGTACTACGAAGAGAAGATCAAGCCGCTGTTCGCGCTGCCGCACGTCGAGTACATCGGCGAAATCAGCGAGTCGGAAAAGACCGAATTCCTGGGCAACGCGCACGCGCTGCTGTTCCCGATCGACTGGCCGGAGCCGTTCGGCCTGGTGATGATCGAGGCGATGGCCTGCGGCACGCCGGTGATCGCGTTCAAGCGCGGTTCGGTGCCGGAAGTGATCGAGAATGGCGTGTCGGGCTTCGTCGTCGAAGACGAGCTGTCGGCCGTCGCGGCGCTCAAGCGCCTCGATACGCTGCCGCGCGAGAAGGTGCGCGCCGCGTTCGAAGCACGTTTCTCGTCGAAGGTGATGGCGCAGAACTACGTGAAGGGTTACGAGGAACTGCTGCGCCAGAAGCGCCGCACGGTGCTGCGCGAAGTCAACGCAGGCTGATGCCGGGCCGCCGGCCGCACTGCGGCTGAGGCCGTCATCGACGCCCCGTCCGGGTCCCCGGCGGGGCGTTGTCACATCTGCGGCGCGGATCTGTTGTATTCTCGCCGCGCCCGGCGGCGCGAACGGCCCCGGAAGCGGTCCGTCACGCCATCCGGCCATCTGTCCAGACGGTAATGTCCCTATAATGGCCGTGCCGTGAAATCCGGCCCCGCACGAACATCGAGAGGAGAGCAGTCTTGGCGAGAACGAAAACCACGCGCGCAGCGCCGGCCCCCGGCGCCGGCGTGATCTTCGCGTTGCGTGCGATCGGTCTCGTGCTGCTCGCGCGCTGGCTGTTCTCGATGTCCGAGATGGGCTATCGCGCGTCGCTGTCGGCGATGGTGTCGTCGCCCTGGGCGTTCGTCTATCTCGTGCTGATCTTCCTGCTGCTCGCGCTGCCGGGCGCCGTCGCGCGCGCCGAGCGGCCGTTCCATCCGCTGCCGCAGTGGCTGCGCCAGGCGCTGCGGGTCTTCGCGCTGATCGGTTTCCTGTTCGCCGTGTGGTCGATCGGCGCGTTCGCGTGGGCGGCCGGGTGGCGCCGTGCGCTGCACGCGGTGACGGCGACCAACGGCTGGCTCGTCGCCGCGCCGGCGCTGTATGCGGCGATCGTGTGGATGTGCCGCCCGCGGCCGCTGTGGCGCACCAACGTGGCCGCGCGCCGCTTCGCGGTCGGCCGCTACGCGATCTCGCTCGATACGCTCACGCGTACCGCGATCGTCTGGATGGAGAGCCGCAAGGTCGGCCAGTACGACGCGCGCGAACTGTCGGTGCGCTGGCCCGGCCGGGTCGCGCCCGCCGCGGGCGAGCAGGGTGCGCAGCCGGCCGCCGTGCCGCCGCGTCGCGGCAGCCTGTTCCGGCGGCCGAAGGTGGAGCTGCTGTGGGATTCGCCGGCGGCCGTCGGCCATAACCGGCAGATCGTGATGCGCGCGCCGCTCGCGACCGAGGGTGACCGCGTCGCGGTGCTCGCGCTCGACGCGGCGCTCAAGCAGATCGTCTGACTTGGCGGGACGGGTTTGACCGGCTGACTGCGCCGGGTCCTGGTCCCGGGCCCGGTTCGACCGAGACCGGCCGGCGCCGCTCAGCCGGATTCCGTTTCCCGCCAGCAGCCCTTTTCCCGTCCGGCCCCCACCGATGCGTGGGCGAACCCGGCGCATGTCCTTCTGACCGGGCGGACCCGCCGCCCGGTTCGTCCCGCGCTCAGCGCACGAGGCAGGGGCGCTTGTTGTTGAACGTCCACCCCGGAATCAGATATTGCATCGCGGCCGCATCGTCGCGCGCGCCGAGCCCGTGCTGCTTGTACAGCTCGTGCGCGACCGCGACCGCATCCATGTCGATGTCGATGCCGAGACCCGGCCGCTTCGGCACTTCCACGAGCCCGTTCTCGATCTTCAGCGGCTCGCGCGTCAGCCGTTCGCCGTCCTGCCAGATCCAGTGCGTGTCGATCGCGGTGACCTGGCCGGGCGCGGCGGCCGCGACGTGCGTGAACATCGCGAGCGATACGTCGAAGTGGTTGTTCGAATGCGAGCCCCACGTGAGACCCCAGTCGCGGCACATCTGCGCGACGCGCACCGAGCCCTGCATCGTCCAGAAGTGCGGATCGGCGAGCGGGATGTCGACCGCCTGCAGCTGGACCGCGTGGCCCATCTGGCGCCAGTCGGTCGCGATCATGTTGGTCGCCGTCGGCAGCCCGGTCGAGCGGCGGAATTCGGCCATTACCTCGCGGCCCGAATAGCCGTTCTCCGCGCCGCACGGATCTTCCGCATACGCGAGCACGTGGTGCAGGTCGCGGCACAGGCGCACGGCCTCGTCGAGCGACCACGCGCCGTTCGGATCGAGCGTCACGCGCGCTTCGGGGAAGCGCTCGGCGAGCGCCGTCACGGCTTCGATCTCACGTGCGCCTTCGAACACGCCGCCCTTCAGCTTGAAGTCGTTGAACCCGTAGCGTGCATGCGCGGCTTCGGCGAGACGCACGACCGCCTCGGGCGTGAGCGCGGCGGCGTCGCGCACGCGGGTCCAGTCGTCGATCGCGCCGCGGCCGTCGCGATAGGGCAGCGCGGCCTTGGTGCGGTCGCCGACATAGAACAGGTAGCCGAGCATCTCGACGCGCTCGCGCTGCTGTCCCTCGCCAAGCAGGGCGGCCACGGGCACGCCGAGATGCTGGCCGAGCAGGTCCAGCAGCGCCGCTTCGAGCGCGGTGACCGCGTGGATCGTGGTGCGCAGGTCGAAGGTCTGCAGGCCGCGGCCGCTCGCATCGCGGTCGGCAAAGGTGCGCCGCACGTCGTTGAGCACCGCGTGGTAGTTGCCGACCGGCTGACCGACGACGAGCGCGCGCGCGTCCTCGAGCGTGCGGCGGATGCTTTCGCCGCCCGGCACCTCGCCGACGCCGGTCCGGCCCGCGCTGTCCTTCAGGATCACGAGGTTGCGGGTGAAGAACGGGCCGTGCGCGCCGCTCAGATTGAGCAGCATGCTGTCGTGGCCAGCGACCGGAATGGCTTGCAGGTCGACGATGCGCGGCGTGTCGTGGGAAGGCGAGGCAGTGACGGCGTTCATGGCGGCGATGGCAGAAGAGTGGGCGATGCCGGGCGGCAAAATCTTTGCCGCGCGCGGCGGGAGGTGCGATCATTCGACAACCGACGTGCGCGGCGCGCAAGCCCCGCATGTCGACAGCAACCCGAAAGGGTGGGGGCGACCCGCTCGATGCCGGTGTCGCGGTGGACCGGAGCAAGCGCGGATGCGCGCGTCGATCGGCCGCGAAACCGGGCGCCGGCAGCCGCGCAGAAGCGCGAATGCCGGCCGATCGCGAACCGCAGGACCGGGCAGGCGCGGGTGCGGGTGCGCCGGCCTCGGTCGACAGGAGATCTGTGTCACGATCATCAGTCGTCGGATGACTTGTGACGCAGTATAATGAATCATCGGCGTTCGCTCAAACCCCGCGTAAACCCTCGGCTCACACTACGATCATTCAAAAAGGAACCGGCCTCATGTCCGTGCCCACGCTTCCCGCAGCGCCGCGCCGTCGCGCACGCAGCCTCGCACAAGATGTCGTCGACGCGCTGACCGCGCAGATCGAAAACGGCACGCTGCGTCCCGGCGACAAGCTGCCGACCGAAACCGAAGTCATGGCGGCGCAGGGCGTCAGCCGCACGGTCGTGCGCGAAGCGATCTCGCGGATGCAGGCGAGCGGCCTCATCGAGACGCGCCACGGCATCGGCAGCTTCGTGCTCGAGCCGTCGCGCCGACGGACGCTCGGCATCGACCCCGCGACCATCACGACGCTGCGCGACGTGCTCGCGGTGCTGGAGTTGCGCATCAGCCTCGAAAGCGAATGCGCGAGCCTCGCCGCGCAGCGTGCGAACGATACCGACCTCGCCGCGCTGCGGCGCGCGCTCGACGCGATCGCGTCGGGGGCGGGTGGCGGCCGCGACACGGCGCAGCTCGATTTCCAGTTCCACCTGCAGATCGCGCAGTCCACCGGCAACCGCTATTTCGTCGACATCATGACGCAGCTCGGCGCGTCGATCATTCCGCGCACGCGCGTGAATTCGGCGCGCTTCGCCGGCGACGACCTCGAGCGCTATGTCGGCCGGCTCAATCACGAGCACGAGGATATTTACGAGGCGATCGCGCGTCACGACCCGGAAGCCGCGCGTGCCGCGATGCGCACGCACTTGACCAACAGCCGCGAGCGGCTGCGCCGTGCGCACGAGGCGGCCGAGGCGGAACGCGACACGCAGGCGCACTGACGCGTGACCGCTGAAACGATCGGCGCATTGCCGCCAGTCGTGACCGATATCGCCCCAACATCAGTCATCGTATGAGATCGGCGCCGAGTGTGCCGATCGCTTCGCTGCTGGCTGCTGATCCGGTAACCGCATCGTGCGAGGGGACGCGGGACGGCGTTCCCGCCGTCGCGCGCGCCCGGGCGGCCTGGCTACGCAGACCGCCCGCCCCGTTCGATCAACCCCCCTTCGTCACGATGGTCTTCCACGCGCCGCTCTTCACCTGGTACAGCGTCGACATCCCGCTCTTCAGCGAGCCGTCGTTCGCGAACGAGATGCGGCCGGTGACGCCTTCGAAGTCAACCTTCTTCAGCGCCGGGCGATAGACCTTCGGATCGGTCGAGTTGGCCGCCTGCATCGCCTTGATCGCCGCCCACGCCGCGTCGTAGCCGAACTGCGCGTACGACAGCACGTCGACGCCGAAGCGCTTCTTGAACCGCTGCTCGAAATCCTTGCCCTGCGGCAGCTCGTCGAGCGGCCGTCCGTATTCCCACGCCATCGCGCCTTCCGCGGCCGGGCCGGCGATCTTGATGAACTCGTTGTCCTTCACGCCGCCGCCGCCGACGAACTGCGCGTTCAGCCCGAGCTGGCGCATCTGCTTGATGAAGTTCGCGGCAAGCGAATCGAGACCGCCGAAGAAGATCAGGTCCGGGTTCTTGCCCTTCAGGCTCGTGATCTGCGCGCGGAAGTCGACCGCCTGGTTGCTGGTGAACTCGCGGCCGATGATGTTGCCGCCGGCCGCCTTCACGGCCTTCTCGAACTCGTCCGCCTCACCCTGGCCGAACGCGGTGCGGTCGTCGATGATCGCGATGCGCTTCGCCTTGGTCACGTCGACCGCATATTTGCCCGCGTTGCCGGCGTTCTGGCCGTCGGTCGCGATCACCATGAACATGTTCGCGAGCCCGCGCGACGTGAGCGTCGGGTTGGTCGCGGCCGGATCGATCACCGGGATGCCGGACTTGTCGTAGACCACCGACGCCGGAATCGTCGTGCCCGAGTTGAAGTGGCCGACCACCACCGACACGTTCTGGTCGACGAGCGCCTGCGCGGCCTGCACGCCGATGCGCGGATCGGCCTGGTCGTCCTGCACGACGAGGTTGAAGTGTGCAGGCTTGCCGGCGATCTGAATTTTCTGCGCGGCGGCATCGTCGAGCGCGAGCTGCACGCCGTTCTGCAGATCCTTGCCGTAGCCGGCGTTCACGCCGGTGAGCGGCGCGGCGAAGCCGACCTTCACGTCGGTCGCGTCGGCGGCCTGGGCGGCCTGTTGCGAGAGGAGGGTTACCGCGGATACGACCGATACCGACAACAGGGAAAGACGGAATTTCATGTTCGTTCCTCTTGTTCTACACCAGCGAGTGGGTACCGCACGCAGCCAGCGGGCCGGATGCGTGCGACGGGGGGCGGTTCGACCGCTTCTCGGAATCGGGCGGGGAGGTCGGCATGCTGATGATTCCCGGAAGAATCTCCCGTGAGGCTCGGCGAGGAGCCCCGATCGCCTCGATTTATAGGTCGCCGATATGCGCGGGTCTTGGCAATTTGCCGCGCAATCCGTGCGGATTTGCGCATAGCTTCCGCGCGTGCGCGGGCAGCCGGTATCGGGAGTTTCCCGTCACGAACGGACGGGAGGCAGGTATGGGTGCACGGGCGGCGCGGCCCGCCGGGGCCGCGCCGCGTTCGACGTCGTCAGTCGGACAGGGCGTCCGACGCGGCTTCGGCGTCGTCATGCGACGCGCTCGTGCGGATCGCCGGGTCGCTCGTGCTCGGGCGGCCGGTCTCGACGTGGCCCGCGAATCGACGCAGGAAGCCGAGCAGGCGGCCGTCGCTGACGGTCAGGTCGTACCAGCCGTGGCTGCCGCGCAGATCCCAGTAGTCGTCGACGTGTGCGCCCGGTGCGAGGTCGAACGTGCGCGCGCCGCCGTGGCCGTACGCGTTCGTCACCTTGAGCCGCACGGCCTTGTGGCCGCGGTTCATCAGGCGCAGCGTGATGTTGCCGTTCGCGACGTCGTAGCCGTAGATCACCTCGGGGTTCACGTCCGCGCTGGCGGCGCCGGTCGCGATCGGGCTGCGGAAATGGCAGTAGAAGCCGTTCGGGCCGTACACGTCGAGGTCGTACAGGCCGAGCGACGCCGCGGCGCTCCACGTGTCGGCGACCCGCTTGCCGGCCTCCACCGTGTACGTCCACGGGCCGTCGAGGCGGTTGCGCGACTGTACCTGGAAGGCCGCGCCGGCGCGGCCGGTGTTCGCGAAGGTCAACCGGAACTGGCCGTTCGCGGCTTCGACACGGCCGTGCACGAACAGCTCGTACGGCAGCGCGCGCGCCGGGCGCAGTCCGGCCTCCTGTTTCGGCAGCTTCTGCAGCACCGGCGGCACCGGGATGTAGTCGGGATGGCGCAGGCGGTCGGGCGGCGCATAGTCGGTCGTGTCGGGCAGCGTCGGCCAGGCGGTGTCGGCGGTCGCGAAGTCGAACGCCGACGTCAGATCGCCGCACACCGCACGGCGCCACGGCGACACGTTGGCGGCCGTCACCGGGTACTGCGCGCCGAACCGCGCTTCGATGAATTGCAGCAGCGACGTGTGATCGAAGGTCTGCGAGCAGAGCCAGCCGCCCTTGGTCCACGGCGACACCACCAGCATCGGCACGCGCGGCCCGAGCCCGTACGGGCCGGCCATGTGCGACGCGTCGCCGGCGAATGCCTCGTTGGTCGTCGCGACCGTCGACAGCCCGTTGTCGCGCGACTGCGGCGCGAACGGTGGCGGCACGTGGTCGAAGAAGCCGTCGTTCTCGTCGTAGGTGATGAAGAGCGCGGTCTTGCTCCACACGTCAGGATTCGATACGAGCACCTTCAGCACCTGCTCGATGTACCACGCGCCGTAGTTCGCCGGCCAGTTCGGATGCTCCGAGTACGCTTCCGGCGCGCAGATCCACGACACCTGCGGCAGCGTGCCGTTCTTCACGTCCTGCTGCAGCACGTCGAACAGCGTGCCGCCGGCGCTGATGTTCGTGCCGGTGCGCGCCTTGTCGTACAGCGGCGTGCCGGGCAGCGCGCTGCGGTACTGGTTGAAGTAGAGCAGCGCGTTGTCACCGTAGTTGCCGATGTACGGGTTCTGGGTCCAGCCCCACGAACCGTTCGCGTCGAGCCCCGTGCCGACGTCCTGGTAGATCTTCCACGACACGCCGGCCTGCTCGAGCACTTCGGGATAAGTCGTCCAGCCGTAGCCCTTTTCCTCGTTGCCGAGCACCGGGCCGCCGCCCGTGCCGTCGTTGCCGACGTAGCCGGTCCACATGTAGTAGCGGTTCGGGTCGGTCGAGCTCGGGATCGCGCAGTGATACGCGTCGCAGATCGTGAACGCGTCGGCGAGCTGATAGTGGAACGGGATGTCGTCGCGCTTCAGGTACGCCATCGTCGTGGTGCCCTTGTTCGGCACCCACTGGTCGTAGCGGCCCTTGTTCCACGCGGCATGCATGTCCTGCCAGCCGTGCGGCAGGTCCTGCAGGAACTGCAGGCCGAGCTTGTCGGCGCCCGGATGGAACGGCAGCAGCTCGGCCGGGCCGACCGGCTGGTGGAACACCGACTTGCCGTTCGCGAGGCGCAACGGGCGCGGGTCACCGAAGCCGCGGACGCCGCGCATCGTGCCGAAGTAATGGTCGAACGAGCGATTCTCCTGCATCAGGATCACGATGTGTTCGATGTCGCGGATCGTGCCGGTACGGCGGTTCGCGGGAATGGCGAGCGCATCGCGGATCACGGGCGGGAACAGGTTCAGCGCGGCGGCGCCGGCGGTGCCGGCGGCGACGCGCAGGAAGTCACGACGGTTCGATCGGGTCATGGTCGTTATCGTGCGGTAAAGAGGGGAGCCGGTTGGCGGGACATGCGGGAAAAATTGGACGCGTCCGGGGCGCAGGATGCGGCTGCGCCGGTCGTGCCGCCGCGAGCATAGCGAGGATTCAGTGTCATTCATGTGAAGTCCGGAAACGTTTGCACGTGCGGGCGGACAGGATTCGGAAGGCTTGGTGCCGGCGGTCGGGTCGTGGGGAGAGCGGCGAAGCGGCGGTGGTGCGGTGCGCGGAATGCCGGAGAAGACGGGGGATGCGTGGCGATGCGCGTGCGTCAGGCGTCGGTGACCCACGCGCCGAACCATTCGCTCGGGCGCGCGATTTCGTCCTGCGCGGCGACGAGTTCGAGCTCATAGCGGCGCGCGTCGTAGGTCGCCTTCACGACCGCGTGCACGGCCGCGAGCGTGTGCTCGAACGCGGCGCGCACCGAGTCGCCGCGCAGCCGGCGCGCGACGAAAATGGCGCTGGTGAGGTCGCCGACGCCGACCGGATGGCGCGGAAACGCATACAGCGGGCGCTGGCCGATCCACGCTTCGGTCTCGGTGACGGCGAGCATGTTGAAGCGGTCGGCCGGACTGTTGCGGTCGTGCAGGTGCTTGACGAGGATGATCTTCGGGCCGCGGCGGATCAGCGCGCGGCACGCGTCGACGGCTTCGGCGACGCTTTCGATGCGCCGCCCGGCGAGCTTTTGCAGCTCGGTGTGGTTCGGCGACATGCCGTCCGCGAGCGCCGGCATCTCCTGGACGATGAATTCCTCGACGCCGGGCTCGGGCCGGATGCCACCCGTCTGGCCCATCGCCGGATCGCAGAAGTACCATGCGTTCGGGTTCATCGCCTTCACCGAGCGCACGATCTCGACCGTCGCGCGCGCCTGCGCCGGCGAGCCGAGGAAGCCGGACAGCACCGCGTCGCAGCGCTTGAGTGCGCCGATCGCGGCGATGCCGTCGATCAGCTGCTCCATCTTCGCGGCGTCGATCGCGCTGCCGGCCCAGTGGCCGTACTGCATGTGATTCGACAGCTGGACGGTGTTGAGCGGCCAGACGTTGACGCCGAGGCGCTGCATCGGGAACACGGCCGCGCTGTTGCCGGCGTGTCCGTAGATGACGTGCGACTGAATGCTGAGGACGTTTTTCATGAGCGTTCGCCTGCAGGCGTTTCAGGGTCACGTCACACGATACCCGAGTTCGTCGCGCGCGCGGAAGTCGCGCGGCCATCGAGTGTTGCGCGCCGTCGTCAGCCCGACCGCGTAGAATCGCGGGGCGCGAAGCCGCCCGGCTGACCGCGTGCATTTCCCTTTATCGTGATCGCCATGCTTTCGACTTGCAAGATGTTGTCCCTCGCACGCGCCGCCGTGCTCGGTGCGGGCGTCGCCGCCGCATGCGCGACGTCAGCCGCGGCGGCCGCCCCGGCACCGGCCGGCAACGACGGGCCCGCGTACGGCCCCCGCCTGGAAGGCTTCGCCTATCCGGAGCCGGTGCACCGCTACGCGTTCGTGTCGCAGCGCGAAACGCTCGAGATGATGTACATGGACGTGCAGCCGGCGCATCCGAACGGCCGCACCGTCGTGCTGCTGCACGGGAAGAACTTCTGCGCGGCGACCTGGGAGGACACGATCGGCGTGCTGAGCCGCGCCGGCTATCGCGTGATCGCGCCGGACCAGATCGGCTTCTGCAAGTCGTCGAAGCCCGAGCGCTACCAGTACAGCTTCCAGCAGCTCGCGCGCAACACGCATGCGCTGCTCGAGTCGATCGGCGTGAAATCGGCGACGATCGTCGGCCATTCGACGGGCGGGATGCTCGCGATGCGTTATGCGCTGATGTATCCGAAGGCGACCGACCAGCTCGTGCTGGTGAACCCGATCGGCCTCGAGGACTGGAAGGCTCTCGGCGTGCCGCCGCTGCCGGTCGACTACTGGTATGCACGCGAGCAGAAGACGACGGCGGAGGGCATCCGCCGCTACGAGCAGGCGACCTACTACGCGGGCAAGTGGGCGCCGTCCTACGAGCGCTGGGTGCAGATGCTCGCCGGCATGTATCGCGGCCCGGGCCGCGACGCGGTCGCGTGGAACTCCGCGCTGATCTACGACATGATCCTCACGCAGCCGGTGGTCTACGAACTCGGCGCGATCCACGTGCCGACGCTGCTGCTGATCGGCGACAAGGACACGACCGCGATCGGCAAGGACGTGGCGCCGCCCGACGTGCACGCAAAGCTCGGCCGTTATCCGGAACTCGCGAAACGCACGCAGGCGGCGATTCCCGGCGCGCAGCTCGTCGAGTTCCCGGCGCTCGGGCACGCGCCGCAGATCCAGGACCCGGACGCGTTCCACAAGGCGCTGCTCGACGGGATGGAGGCGGTACACCCGCAGTGACGCGCAGGCTGACGCACCCGCCTGCGCGGGCGCGCACGTCGGGTCAGCGGGTTTCGTTCGCGAGTTCGTCGCGGATCCGTGCCGCCAGTTCGAACGAACGCACCCGCGCGGCGTGATCGTAGATCTGCGCGGTGATGATCACTTCGTCCGCGCCCGTTTGCGCGATCCGGTCGCGCAGCTTGTCGCGCACCGTATCGCGTGAGCCGACGGCCGCGAACGACAGCGCATGCGCGACGTTCGCGAGTTCGAATTCGCTCGCCTCGAGCGCGTCGACGGGCGGCGGCAGCTTGCCCGGCGTGCCGCGGCGCAGGTTGATGAACTGCTGCTGCAGCGACGTGAAGAGGCGCCGCGCCTCGTCGTCGGTTTCGGCCGCGAACACGTTGACCCCGACCATCGCATGCGGCTTCGGCCACGCGGCCGACGGCCGGTACTGGGCGCGATAGAGCTCGAGCGCACGCATCAGGTAGTCCGGCGCGAAGTGCGACGCGAACGCGAACGGCAGCCCGAGCATCGCGGCCAGCTGCGCGCTGAAGAGGCTCGAACCCAGCAGCCACACGGGCACGTCCAGCCCCGCGCCGGGCACCGCGCGCACGCGCTGGCCGGGCACCGGTTCCGCGAAGTAGCGCTGCAGTTCGGCGACGTCGTCCGGAAACGCGTCGGCGCTGCCGATCAGGTCGCGGCGCAGCGCGCGCGACGTGGTCTGGTCGGTGCCGGGCGCGCGGCCGAGCCCGAGGTCGATGCGCCCCGGGTACAGCGATGCGAGCGTGCCGAACTGCTCGGCGATGACGAGCGGCGCATGGTTCGGCAGCATGATCCCGCCCGAGCCGACGCGGATCGTCTTCGTCGCGCCCGCCACATGACCGATCACGACGGCGGTTGCCGCGCTCGCGATGCCGGGCATGTTGTGATGTTCGGCGAGCCAGTAGCGCCGGTAACCGAGGCGCTCCGCGTGCTGCGCGAGATCGACGGTGTTGCGGAATGCCTGCGCGGCGTCGGCACCGGTGGGAATGGGGGCAAGATCGAGAACGGAAAACGGGATCATCGGGTGGCCTTCGAAAGGGAGGGGCGCGGTGATGCGCATGCGCAACAGATGCCGACGATTTTGCCAAAGGGTTCCGCAACGCGCTGGCGACGCGCGGATACCCATGCGCCTTTCAGGGGCGTAAGGGTGGGCCTGGTGATCGTTGCAAAAATCGATCTAATCACCGAATAATTACCGAACTTTACGGCGATTGGGCGTGTCTCCGCATCGACGTACAAATTTCCACGAAACGTTTGATTTTTCAGACTGCAATACGCCTGCAAAGCGCTTACGCTAACGTGAACGTGGCGGCACCAGAATGGTTCCCCGGTCGCACAGCTTTGCCGAAATCGCATCAGTCCGTTTCGCGAGGTGCCCAAGCGCGGGCTGGCGCAGGCTGCTAAAATCCGGCGCCTGTCCATGTTGTGCCGATGGTTGCCATTGGAATCTTCCCGCATCCCGCCCGGGCATCGCGCGGGGATGTGCCACGCGAAGCCGGGCATGGCCGCTTTCGGGGAATGGGCCGTGCCTCCCCATTACACAGACACTGCTGGAACAAGGAGTCGGGTCGTGCCCGCGTTCGTTGCTGTCGGAATACCCAATCACGTTCAATCCGGTTCGATCGGCTGGCAGGGCGCCCGCGTCGCCGGAGGGCGTCGCGCATGACGCCGACCGTCACGCTGCTCGACTGGCTCCTGACCGTGTTCACGCTGGCCGCGGCCGGCTATGCGCTCGTCGCGGCGTTCGCGCCGCGCCCGCGCACGCCGCGCACCGCCGCGCGCGACGGCTTCGAGCCCGTCAGCGTGCTCAAGCCGCTGTGCGGCGCGGAGCCGCACCTGTACGAGAACCTCGCGACGTTCTGCGAGCAGCGCCACCCGTGCCATGAAGTGCTGTTCGGGGTTGCGTCGGCGGCCGATCCGGCCATCGCCGTCGTCGAGCGGCTGCGCGCCGACTATCCGGAATGCGACATCACGCTCGTGATCGACGCGCGTGTGCACGGCAAGAACCTGAAGGTCAGCAACCTGATCAATCTCGCCGAACGCGCGAAGTACGGCCGCATCGTGATCGCGGACAGCGACATCGCGGTGAAGCCGGACTATCTGGAGCGTGTGACGGCGCCGCTCGCCGACACGTCGGTCGGGGTCGTCACGTGCCTGTATCATGCGCGCAGCGTCGGCGGGTTCTGGACGCGGATCGGCGCGCAGTTCGTCGATGCCTGGTTCGCGCCGTCGGTACGGATCACGCACCTCGGCCGCTCGAGCCGCTTCGGCTTCGGCGCGACGCTGGCGCTGACGCGCGACTCGCTCGACCGGATCGGCGGGTTTCCCGCGTTGAAGGACGAACTGGCCGACGACTTCTGGCTGGCCGAGCTGCCGCGCCGCCTCGGGCGGCGCACCGTGCTGTCCGAGGTCGAGGTCGCGACCGACGTGATCGAACCGTCGTTCGGGCCGCTCTGGCACCGCGAGACGCGCTGGCTGCGCACGATCCGCTCGCTGAACCCGAGCGGCTTCGCGTTCCTGTTCATCACGTTTACCGCGCCGTGGCTCGCGATCGGCGCGGCGCTCGCGCTGCGTCTCGACGGCACCGTCGCCGGCACGCTGGCGGGTGGCGCGGCCGTCGTGGGTGCGTTCGGGCGGCTCGTGCTGCACGCGCGCGGCGAGGACGGCTGGCGCGCGTTCTGGCGTGACCTGCCGCTCGTCGCGGTGCGCGACACGCTGCTCGCGCTCGAATGGCTCGCGGCCGCATTCGGCACGCACGTCGTGTGGCGCGGCGCGAGGATGACGGTCGTCGGCGGCGAACGCGCGGCGGCAATGGTGGAAGGCGGCGACGGCCGCTGACGTACTCGAGGTACGTTCTCCGGGGAACCGGCCTCGAGCCCGTCCCCGATCGAATCCGGCCAGAGGGCCGAGACGCGCCGCGCGGCAACGCCGCGCGACGCGACATGACAGAGACGCGGGCGCCGGCAGGGCGGCCCGCGGTTGATTGACTGAATCGTTGAAACGAATCGAACTATGCAGGCTACCGGAGCATTCATGAAAACGCTGTTCTTGCAGGCCCCTTCGTATGACGGCTTCGACGGCGGAGCCGGCTCGCGCTATCAGGCGAAGCGCGAAATCCGTTCCTTCTGGTATCCGACGTGGCTCGCGCAGCCGGCCGCGCTCGTGCCGGGCAGCCGCGTGGTCGACGCGCCGGCCGACGGCCTGTCGGTCGAAGAGACGCTGAAGATCGCCAACGACTACGACCTCGTGATCATCCACACGAGCACGCCGTCGTTCCCGACCGACGCGATGTTCGCGCAGGACCTGAAGAAGATGAAGCCGTCGATGCTGGTGGGCATGGTGGGCGCGAAGGTGATGGTCGATCCGCACAACTCGCTCACGGCGAGCGAGGCAATCGACTTCGTGTGCCGCGAGGAATTCGACTACACCTGCAAGGAAATCGCCGAAGGCAAGCCGTTCCCCGAGATCAAGGGCTTGAGCTGGCGCGCGAAGGATGGCTCGATCGAGCACAACGAAGCGCGTCCGATCCTCGAGAACATGGACGAACTGCCGTTCGTCGCGCCCGTCTACAAGCGCGACCTGAAGATCGACAACTACTTCATCGGCTACCTGAACTATCCGTACGTATCGATCTACACGGGCCGCGGCTGCAAGTCGCGCTGCACGTTCTGCCTGTGGCCGCAGACGGTCAGCGGCCATCGGTATCGCACGCGCTCGGTCGAGAACGTGCTCGCGGAAGCGAAGTGGATCCGCGACAACATGCCGGAAGTGAAGGAACTGATGTTCGACGACGACACCTTCACCGACGACCTGCCGCGCGCCGAAGCGATCGCCATCGGCCTGGGCAAGCTCGGCATGACGTGGTCGTGCAACGCGAAGGCGAACGTGCCGTACAAGACGCTGAAGGTCATGAAGGAAAACGGCCTGCGCCTGCTGCTGGTCGGCTTCGAATCCGGCGACGACCAGATCCTCGTGAACATCAAGAAGGGTGTGCGCACCGATTTCGCGCGCCGCTTCAGCGCGGACTGCAAGAAGCTCGGCATCAAGATCCATGGCACCTTCATCCTCGGCCTGCCGGGCGAGACGCAGGAAACCATCAAGAAGACGATCGAGTACGCGAAGGAAATCAATCCGCACACGATCCAGGTGTCGCTCGCCGCGCCGTACCCGGGCACGACGCTCTACAAGCAGGCCGTCGAGAACGGCTGGATGGAAGAGAACAAGACCATCAACCTGGTGAGCAAGGAAGGCGTGCAGCTCGCGGCGATCGGCTATGCGCACCTGTCGCGCGACGAGATCTATCACCATCTCGAGCAGTTCTATCGCCAGTTCTACTTCCGTCCGTCGAAGATCTGGGAGATCGTTCGCGAAATGCTGACGAGCTGGGACATGATGAAGCGCCGGCTGCGCGAAGGCGTCGAGTTCTTCCGCTTCCTGCGCGCGCACGAGGCCTGATTCGTGACGACGCAGCGGGCGGCGCGGGCGCTGATCTTCACCGCGGACGACTTCGGGCTGCACCCGCGCGTCAACGCGGCGGTCGAGCGCGCGCACCGCGACGGCGTGCTGAACGCCGCGAGCCTGATGGTCGGTGCGCCCGCGGCGCAGGACGCGATCGAACGCGCACGGCGCCTGCCGTCGCTCGCGGTCGGCCTGCATCTGGTCCTCGCGGACGGGCCGGCCACGCTGCCCGCGCATGAGATCCCGGCGCTCGTCGGCCCCGACGGGCGGTTCGGCGATGCGATGGCGAAGGACGGCTGTCGCTTCTTCTTCCTGCCGCACGTACGTGCGCAGCTGCGCCGCGAGATTCGCGCGCAGTTCGACGCGTTCGCGGCGAGCGGTCTGCCGCTCGACCACGTGAACGCGCACAAGCATTTCCATCTGCATCCGACCGTGCTGTCGATGATCATCGAGATCGGCCGCGACTACGGGCTGCGCGCGGTGCGGCTGCCATACGAAACGAGCGCGCCCGCGCTGCTCAAGCCGTGGATCGCGCTGGTCCGCGCCCGGCTCGACCGCGCGGGGCTCGCGCATAACGACTACGTGGTCGGGATCGAGCATACGGGCGCGATGGACGAGGCGGTGCTGCTCGACGCGCTCGCGGCGCTGCCGCCCGGTGTCGGCGAGATCTACTGCCATCCTGCGGAAGCCGGCGACGGCCCGATCACGCCGACGATGGCCGCTTACCGGCCGGTCGACGAACTGGATGCGCTGCTGTCGCCGCGCGTCGCGGCCGCGCTGAAGGCGGCCGGCGTCACGACCGGCGGTTTTGCCGACGTGTTCGGCCAGCCCGCGGGACGGCACGGCACGCGCCCGTCGCGCGAGGCGGGGGCGCAGCCGTCATGACCAAGTGGATCAAATGGCTCGGCTGGCCGGTCGGCATCGGGATCCTGCTTGCGCTCGGGTTGCACGAAGGCATCGGCGACGTGTCGCGGATGCTCGAGCGCGCCGGCTTCGCGTTGCTGTGGCTCGTGCCGTTCCACGCGCTGCCGCTGCTGCTCGACGCGTATGCGTGGCACCAACTGCTCGACCGGCGCGCGTCGCTGTCGTTCCTGTGGTGGGTGGCGACCGTGCGCGAAGCGGTGAACCGGCTGCTGCCGGTGGTCGGGATCGGCGGCGAGCTGGTCGGGATCCGGATGGCGCGCTGGCAGGTGCCCGACGCGAGCCGCGTGACCGCGTCGGTGATCGTCGAGGTGCTGGTGACGATCGTCGTCCAGTATGCGTTCGCGGCGCTCGGCCTCGTGCTGCTGCTCGCGACGACACACGACATGGGCGGCGGCACGATCGGCCTCGCGCTGCTGCTGACGCTGCCGTTGCCGGTGCTCGGCGTCGTGCTGATGCGGCGCGGCGGGATCTTTCATGCGATCGAGCGGTTCGCGGGGCGTCTGCTCGGCGATTCGCACCGGTTGCTGCAGGGTGTCGACGGCCGCCGCCTCGATGGCGACATCGACGCGCTGATGTCGCGCACGGCGCTGTTGTTCAGCGCGTTCTTCTGGCAGCTGTCCGGCTATGTGCTCGGCGCGCTCGAAATTTACTGGGCGCTCGCGCTGCTCGGCCATCCGGTATCGATCGGCGGCGCGATCGCGATCGAGGCGATGACGCAGGCCGTGCGGCATGCGGCGTTCATGGTGCCGGGCGGTCTCGGCGTGCAGGAGGCGACCGTCGTGCTGCTCGCGCAGATGTTCGGCGTCGATCGCGAGACGGCGCTGTCGCTCGCGCTGGTCAAGCGCGGCCGCGAGGTGCTGTTCGGCTGCCTGGCGCTCGGTTCGTGGCAGCTTGCCGAACTGGTGCGCACGCGCCGCCGGATCAAGGCCGTGCCGGCCGGGGCGCGCGCCCCGCAGGCGAGCCGCGAGGCCGAGGTGCAAACCGAAACGATGCATTGAACATGAGACGGGCCGCGCGCCCGTCTCGCGCTTTTGGCGTTGCGCGGGTATCCTTGCCGCGTGTTTTCTCGACGCGCATTTCTTCCGATGATTTTCCGTTTCCGGCACCTTCCCGTGACGATGCTGGCCGCCGCGCTGGCGCTGACCGGCTGCGACGACAAGCAAGGCAATCTCGACGTGCAACGCATCAGGGACTTTTTCAACGCGATCAAGCCGGCGCCGCTGCTGCTCAAGGGGCTGAAGGCCGGCGTATCGACCGAAGCCGACGTACGCGCCACGATGGGCAAGCCCGAGACCGAGCGCGCCTTCACCGACGGCTCGAAGCGCCTCGAATATCCGCGCGGCCCGATGGGCAACCAGACCTGGTTCGTCGACCTCGACCCGAACGGGTACTACATGGGCGCGACGCAGGTGCTGACCGCGGAGAACTTCGCGAAGGTGCGTCCCGGGATGACCGAGGACGAGGTGCGGCGCCTGCTCGGCAAGCCGGGCGACATCGCGCAGTACCCGCTGAAGCCCGAGACGGTGTGGAGCTGGCGCTGGCTCGAGGACGGCGTGAACACCGACGCGTTCTTCAACGTCCATTTCGGCCCGGACGGGCTTGTCTATACGACTTCGCGTTCCGACATCCTGAAAGGGCGGTGAGACCGCCTGCGGCGCTATATCGAAAAAGCGACCGGAAAATTGCAAAAAACCCGCTTCCCTGCCTGTTATCCGACTGTCAGGGAGCGGGTTTTTTCCTTTTGAAACAGCGGTATAGGCCGTGCCGGCAAATGGTGGGATGAATTGCTGCGACGCAGCAATCGCGCCTGCGGGGATTTGAGGCAATCAATTTCGCTTGCGACTATCCGCGTCAGTTCGGCGCGGGACAGCGTTTCGCGCCGGTGTTCATGTCAACACTGGAGACGCGCGTGTTCCTTTACGGCTTTGGTCCTGTCCTCTGGGCCGGCACCATGCAGACCATCGAGCTGTCGGTGCTGTCGCTCGCCGCTGCGGTGGCGCTGGGGCTGATCGGCGCGGTGGCGAAGCTGTCGCATAACCGGGTGGTGCGAGCGATCGCGACCGGTTATACGACGCTGATTCGCTCGGTGCCCGATCTCGTCCTGATGCTGCTGTTGTTCTACAGCATCCAGATCTGGCTGAACCAGTTCACCGACCTCGTCGGCTGGGACCAGATCGACATCGACCCGTTCGTCGCCGGCGTGCTGACGCTCGGCTTCATCTACGGCGCGTACTTCACCGAGACGTTCCGCGGTGCGTTCCTGTCGGTGCCGCGCGGTCAGCTCGAGGCCGGCGCGGCGTACGGGATGAGCGGGATGCGCGTGTTCGTGCGGATCATGTTTCCGCAGATGATGCGCTTCGCGCTGCCGGGCATCGGCAACAACTGGCAGGTGCTCGTGAAGGCGACCGCGCTGGTGTCGATCATCGGCCTCGCGGACGTCGTGAAGGCCGCGCAGGACGCCGGCAAGAGCACGTTCAACATGTTCTTCTTCATCCTCATTGCGGCGCTGATCTACCTCGCGATCACGACCGTTTCCAACCTCGTGCTGATCCAGCTCGAGAAGCGTTATTCCATGGGCGTGCGGCACGCAGAACTATGATCGAGATCCTCCAGGAATTCGGCCAGGCGTTCCTTTACTGGGACGGCCAGCGCCTCTCCGGCCTTGCGGTGACGCTGTGGCTGCTCGTCGCGTCGATATCGCTCGGTTTCGTGTGCGCGGTGCCGCTCGCGGTCGCGCGCGTGTCGAAGAAGAAGTGGCTGTCGATGCCGGTGCGGTTCTACACGTACGTGTTCCGCGGCACGCCGCTCTACGTGCAGCTGCTGTTGCTGTACACGGGCATGTACAGCCTCGAGTTCGTGCGATCGCACTCGCTGCTCGACGCGTTCTTCAGGAGCGGCTTCAACTGCGCGATTCTCGCGTTCGCGCTGAACACCTGCGCGTACACGACCGAGATCTTCGCGGGCGCGATTCGCGCGATCCCGCACGGCGAGGTCGAGGCGGCGCGTGCCTACGGGATGTCGCCGTTCACGATGTACCGCCGGGTGATCCTGCCGTCGGCGCTGCGCCGTGCGCTGCCGCTGTACAGCAACGAGGTGATCCTGATGCTGCACGCGACCACCGTTGCGTTCACCGCGACCGTGCCCGACATCC
The DNA here is from genome assembly GCF_003854235.1 of Burkholderia sp. Bp8998. Taxonomy (NCBI): domain Bacteria; kingdom Pseudomonadati; phylum Pseudomonadota; class Betaproteobacteria; order Burkholderiales; family Burkholderiaceae; genus Burkholderia; species Burkholderia sp. Bp8998. The sequence goes on along the minus strand of NZ_QTQF01000014.1, from coordinate 48,985 downwards.
TGAAGGTCGCGCGCGACGCCAATTCCGCGACCTACATGGCGTTCCAGTCGTTCGGAATCGCCGCGCTGATCTATCTTGCGGTATCTTTCGCACTCGTCGCGGCATTTCGCCGGGCGGAGCGCCACTGGCTCGCGTATCTCGCGGCCGGCCGTCATTGATTTCACTTCGAGGAGAGCCAGTTGGCCGAGATCACTCAAACGAGCGCGTCCGCTTCCGTCAAGCTTGCCGCGGTCGACATTCACAAGCGCTATGGCGATAACGAGGTGCTCAAGGGCGTATCGCTGAACGCGAAGGCCGGCGACGTCATCAGCATCATCGGCGCCAGCGGTTCGGGCAAGAGCACGTTCCTGCGCTGCATCAATTTTCTCGAGCGGCCGAATGCGGGGCAGATCGTCGTCGACGGCGAGGCCGTGCGCACGAAGACCGACCGCGCCGGTGCGCTCGAGGTCGCCGATCACAAGCAGTTGCAGCGCATCCGCACCAAGCTCGCGATGGTGTTCCAGCACTTCAATCTGTGGTCGCACATGAACGTGCTCGAGAACGTGATGGAAGCGCCGGTGCACGTGCTCGGCATTTCGAAGAAGGAGGCCGAGGAGCGCGCGCGCGAATATCTCGAGAAGGTCGGCCTCGCGCCGCGCGTCGAGAAGCAGTATCCGTCGCATCTGTCGGGCGGCCAGCAGCAGCGTGTCGCGATCGCGCGGGCGCTGGCGATGCATCCGGACGTGATGCTGTTCGACGAGCCGACGTCGGCGCTCGACCCGGAACTGGTCGGCGAAGTGCTGAAGGTGATGCAGAAGCTGGCCGAGGAAGGCCGCACGATGATCGTCGTCACGCACGAGATGGGTTTTGCGCGCAACGTGTCGAACCACGTGATGTTCCTGCATCAGGGGCGGACCGAGGAAGAGGGCGATCCGAAGGAGGTGCTGGTGCGTCCGCAGAGCGAGCGTCTGAAGCAGTTCCTGTCTGGCAGTCTCAAGTAACGCGAAGGGCGGGTTTCATACGTGGTACCGGTGTCTCGTCCCGCAGGCGCCACCCGCACGACGCAGGTGGTGATCGTTGCATTGCCGCCCGTGTCGATGTCGGGCGTGGGTCCGATCGTCGATGCGTTGCATCTCGCGAACGAGATCGACGGGCGCTTGCTCTATCGCTGGCAGGTGTGTTCGTGGGACGGGCGGCCGGTGCCGCTCGTCGGCGGGGCGCAGTGGCATGCCGATGCGGCGTTCAACGATGCGATCGCGTGCGACTGGCTGATCGTCGTGTCGGAGCGGTTTCAGCAGTTTGCCGACTATCGGTTGTTTCTCGCGAGTCTCGCGCGGGTCGGGCAGCGGACGCCGGTCGTGACCGGCATTCATCACGGCGTGTGGTGGCTCGCGATGGCCGGGCAGCTTTCCGGATATCGCGTGAGCGTGAACTGGGAGACGTATCAGCAGTTCGCCGAGCAGTTCGAGCGGTCGATCGTCACGCAGCAGATCTTCGAGATCGATCGCGATCGGGCGACCTGTGCCGGTGGGCAGGCCACCGTGGACTTCATGCTGGCCATGATTGGCCGGGAACATGGGGCGGATCTCTCGGAGCGGATTGCCGATGCGCTCGGGGCAGGGACGCTGCGGAGTGGTGAGGAACGCCAACGGATTCCTTTTGTTACCGCGCCCGGTGAGCGACATCCTCGGTTGAATGATGCCTTGCTTTTGATGGAAGCCAATATCGAGGATCCGCTTACTACCGATGAGATCGCCGGGCTGGTCGGCGTGTCGCGGCGGCAGTTGGAGCGGCTCTTTCGGCAGTATCTCGGGGCGATGCCCTCCAAGTATTACCTCAATCTTCGGTTGCTCAAGGCACGGACGCAGTTGCAGCGGACCAGCAAGTCGGTGGTTCAGGTCAGTCTTGCTTGCGGGTTTTCTTCTGCTGCGCATTTTTCCAATGCCTACCGCGAGCGGTTTGGCGTTACGCCTCGGGAAGATCGACGGGCATGGCTCGAGAAACAGACAGGCGGCGGGAGCGAGCCTCGCGGGGGCGCGCTTGTCGAGCGCGGGAAGGATTAAGTGGTTTGTTGCGGGGCGCCTGCGTTTGACGTGAAGCACCTGTGATCGTGTCGGTCTATTAGCGTCGCCCCTGCGCGGGGCGGCGGTTACTTTTCTTTGTCTTGCCAAAGAAAAGTAACCAAAAGAAAGGCGCCCGGATAACGCATGACTTCCCGGTGCCATGGTCCACGGAGTGGCCCTCGCCTAAGTGTCGGCGCCAGGAAAGAACACGGAGTGGTTCGAGCAATGGTTCTGACACCTCTCACCACCCCACGGAGCGGTATACCGCTTGCCAGCTCCGTCCTCGCTTCGCTCGGCCGACAGGTGCTTCAGCTCGCGAGGTGAGTTTGCGGCTTCTTGCCCGAAGGCGAGGGATAAATGAACGATGATGACGCCCCCTCGATACGCACGAGTAGGGGCTGCAGTTAGCCAGCAAGACCTATGTACGGTACGACGTACGGCTTGCTATAGAAGAGCGCGGCGAGCAACGTTACACCGAAAAATACGCTTCCCCAGCGACGGCACGCCCAGCGTTTATACGCCACGGCGTTTAATACCGCACATGCGACAGCCGGCCATAGCAGCGTGATGAACATGCCCGCCAGGAACTTCGCGTGAGATGTGCAGTGCTCCATGTCGTTGCAGCCCGCCGCATGCGATTTCGCTTCGGGCCAATCGATGTGATCGAGGATGCAGATGGTCGCCCATGTGACGAGCAGGCCCCAGCCGAACCCTAGTACTGCGAGCGCCATACGTTTCATTTCACTTCCCAGAAGAGGGTTTCTTTGGAATTGGCAGGTCGGAGAACCAGTTGGATGCTGACCACGCCAGTGAAAATCCGGGTAACGTTGTTGTATTGCCCATGAATGTCGCTTGGTTAGAACCCGGCCTTGCGCCGGGTTTCTTTTTCTATCCAAGTGGCTATCTGGCAAGCCATCGGTCGACGAGCCATAGGTAGGGAGCGACGTGAAGCAGTAAATAGATCAGCATGACGAACAATGTAGACGCTGCAAACTTGATGCTCCATCTGCGCAGCGACCAACGCTTATAAGCAAAGACGTTGAGCGTGGCAAAAACGACCGATGGCCATATGACCGTAATGAGCAATGTCGCGATATAAACTGCGTGAGGCGCGCAGTGCTCCATGTCACTACAGCCGGCCGATCGTGATTGCAGAGCGTCAGGCCAAGGAATATGGCCGAATACATAGAGGCACGCTGCTGCAACAAGCAAGCCCCACACGACGCCTAGCATAGCGAATGCTATACGTCTCAATTCACCTCCCAGAATAGGATTTCTTTAGATTTCGCGAGGTCCGAAATCACATTCCCGTTTCCCCCGCGAAGCCGCGACGATAGGTCTGGGAACGTTCGCTGACCAAGGCGAAATCGCCAGAACGACGCAAAGGATGGTGTCAGTGTGTCTTGGTTCCACAGGTCGATGTGGCCGCCACTCAGTGCATCGGCTGAGTCGCCATCCTGACGCCAGTAGCCGAAAAAGTAGATGATACCGGTTCGGTTTTTTACCTTGTCCTGCCAATCTGGACCGGTGATGTTTTCAGGTTTGCCAAGCCCAAGGAATGGGCGAAGCTTCAACCATTCTGCCAGCTCGTAAGCGCGCGTCGCCGTCGCTTTGCAGCCGAGTATCAGGCGGCCTAGTGTTTTCTTGCCAGGCATCGGCTTCAACACGTTTTGAGAAAACGACTTCATGTCGCTGCCGATGCCGTGAAACGTAACGCTCATGCGTATCGCGCATTGATTCTCATACTCGCCAGTGGGGTCATCGTAGGGGTCCTTGTTCGGATATGCGTTCCAAAGTTCTTGAAAGGACAGCGCCTGGAGTTGTACGGATTTCTTCGATTTTGGCGTGTCGTTCGTGCGGACCTTCGTGGAGGGATTAGGCATGGCTTACCCCGCTGTGTTTTTTTGCAATGGCTTCATCGCCCCAATAGACGGTGTAGTTTCCTGATCCGTCGCCGGTGTGGACGCGGGGTAGCTCGCCGCTTGCATCGAGGACTCCAGAATGGATGCGGCCGTCTGTCGTCTCGATGTAATAGGGATAGCCGTTTGGGCCGCCGGAATGACTGCCGCCGCCAGTCTTCACCTCGACCTGTTCATCGAATGCGCCTTTCTTGACCGACGCGACACCGCCCGTGGTCGTGCGGCTCGAAATGACTTCCCCGAGACCCTTTAGCCGATCCTCACATCAAGCTTCGCCTGCCAGTAACGCGACGATGCTCGGTGGAGTCGAGCAGCCGCACAGAACAATATCGCGGTCGAGCGCGACCTCTCCCTGGAACTTGAGTCGATATGGCCCGCCAGCCTTTGCGATGATGCCGGTGCTTTGACATGCAGCACAGAATGCACGACCGCCGATCAAGGCTGCTTGATGGCCGCGGATCAGGAACGGCGGTCCACTGTACGAGTTGATTTTCCCGCCGCTTGAGAGACTATCGCCGACGACCGCAATTCTTCTATTCATTGTTTTGACCCTCTCGGAAAGTCACAATCGTAGTCGCGCCGGGAAAAAGGCCATCTCGATATTGTTTGCGGTGCTCGAGACGGCGCGCGCGGGGTACGTTGTTTGCACATGGGGTGTCGCGCCATTGCGTGCGGTGACTTCCAGAACTGATCGATTGATTCCGTCGTACCAGGGGGCATCCTGGTCGGCCGAGCGAAGCGAGGACGGAGCTAGCGGGCGGTATACCGCTCCGCGGGGTGGTGTGGCGGGTCAGAACCATTGCTCGAACCACTCCGGGTTCCCGACTGGCGCCGACACTTAGGCGAGGGCCACTCCGATGGCTATGGCACCGGGAGGTCATGCGTTATCCGGGCGCCTTTCTTTTGGTTACTTTTCTTTGGCAAGACAAAGAAAAGTAACCGCCGCCCCGCGCAGGGGCGACGCTCATGGACCGACACGATCACAGGTGCTTCACGTCAAACGAAAGCGCACCACCAAAACGCCCCCAAATAAACCACACCGGCAGAACCACACCGGCAGAACCACACCCCCCCGCCGGGAGGGCAAAATAAAGCGAACTATCCGCTTCCGATAGAACCCGTCGCAATTCCGCAAGACGCTTGCGTCACCCTTACCTAAACTTGATCCTGTTGAACCCTCTTACGAAACCGAAAGGAACGACCATGACGACCTCGACCGTGACCCGCCAGACATTCGACGAAGTGATGGTGCCGGTATTCTCCCCGGCGCCGTTCGTGCCGGACCGTGCAGAGGGCTCACGCGTGTGGGACACGGCCGGCCGCGAATACGTGGATTTCGCCTGCGGCATCGCCGTGACGTCGCTGGGCCACGGCCACCCGGAACTGTTGAAGGTCCTGGACGAACAAGGCCGCAAGCTCTGGCACATCGGCAACGGCTACACGAACGAGCCGGTGCTGCGCCTCGCCAAGCGCCTCGAATCGCTGACCTTCGCCGACCGCGCATTCTTCGCGAACTCCGGCGCGGAAGCGAACGAAGCCGCACTGAAACTCGCACGCCGCGTCGCATTCGACCGCCACGGCGCCGACAAATATGAAATCGTGTCGTTCGTCCAGTCGTTCCACGGCCGCACGTTCTTCACGGTCAGCGTCGGCGGCCAGCCGAAATACTCGGAAGGCTTCGGCCCGGTGCCGGCCGGCATCAAGCACCTGCCGTTCAACGATGTCGAAGCCGCGAAGGCCGCGATCGGCCCGCAAACCTGCGCGGTGATCGTCGAGCCGGTGCAGGGCGAAGGCGGCGTGATCCCGGCCGATCCGGCCTTCCTGAAGGCACTGCGCGAAGCATGCGACGCGAACGACGCACTGCTGATCTTCGACGAAGTGCAAACGGGCGTCGGCCGCACGGGCCAGTTTTATGCATACATGGACACGGGCGTCACGCCGGACATCCTCACGACCGCGAAGGCGCTCGGCAACGGCTTCCCGATCGGCGCGATGCTGACGACGAACGAACTGGCCGCACACTTCAAGGTCGGCGTGCACGGCACGACGTACGGCGGCAACCCGCTCGCGTCGGCGATCGCGGACAAGGTCGTCGAACTGATCGGCGACCCGGCACTGCTCGAAGGCGTGCGCGAACGCAGCGTGCGGCTGAAGGGCGCGCTGGAACGCATCAACGCACGCTTCGGCATCTTCAAGGACATCCGCGGCAAGGGCCTGCTGGTCGGCGCGGAACTCACCGCCGCATTCGACGGCCGCGCGAAGGACTTCGTCACCGCCGCCGCCGAGAACGGCCTGATCATGCTGATCGCGGGCCCGAACGTGCTGCGCTTCGTCCCGTCGCTCGTGATCCCGTTCGACCTGCTCGACGAAGGCGTGAAGCGCTTCGAGAAGGCAGTCGAGCAGGTGCTCGCGGCCCAGGAAGCCACCGCGCGCTGATCGGCGCACCCATCGCAGACAGGAACGACGATGCTATTTGTTCGCCCCGGCAAACTCACGGATCTCGATGCGCTCGCGCACATGGCGCGCACCGCGCAGCCGGTCCTGCACTCGCTGCCGCACGACCGCGCGGCGCTCGAAGCGCGCGTGGCGCTCTCCGAGGATTCGTTTCGCGCGGACGTCGATTTCGCCGGCGAAGAGTTCTATCTCTTCGTGCTCGAGGATTCGTCGACGGGCAAGCTGCTCGGCACGGCGAGCATCGTGGCCGCGGCCGGCTACTCGGAGCCGTTCTACGCGTTCCGCAACGACGCACTGATCCACGCGTCGCGCGAGCTGCACGTGAACCGCAAGATCCACGCGCTCACGATGTCGCACGAGCTGACCGGCAAGAGCCGGCTCGCGGGCTTCTACGTCGATCCGTCGCTGCGCGGCGACGCGGCCGCGCACCTGATCTCGCGTGCGCGGATGATGTACATCGCCGCGAATCGCCGCCGCTTCACGCCGGAAGTGTTCACGCTGCTGCTCGGCGTGAGCGACAACACGGGCGCATCGCCGTTCTGGGAAGCGGTGGGCCGCAAGTTCTTCGGCCGCAATTTCACCGACGTCGACATCGCGTCGGGCGGCCGCAGCCGCACGTTCATCGCGGAAGTGATGCCGGCGTATCCGCTCTACGTGCCGCTGCTGCCGGAAGCGGCGCAGCGCGTGCTCGGCGAGCCGAACGAAACGGCGCTGCTCGCGTACGACATCCATCTCGAGGAAGGTTTCGAGCCGGACCGCTTCGTCGACATCTTCGACGCGGGCCCCGTGCTGACCGCGCAGGTCGACCGCACCGCATGCGTGAAGCACGGCGCGGAGCGCACCGTGCGCGAAGCCGCGCGTCAGCAGGGCGATGTCGCGTACATGGTGTCGACGGGCAGCGGCGAATCGTTCCGCTGCGTGTTGGCCGACCTGCCGGCCGAAACGGCCGACGCGCCGCTGGCCGGCGACGTGCGCGCGGCGCTCGATGTGAAGGATGGCGATGTTGTGCGCTGCGTGCCGCTGCATCGCCGCGACGATGAAGAGATGAAGGGAGACGCAGCATGATCGTCGTTCGGGTCGTACAAACGGGCGACGTCGACGCGCTCGTGTCGCTCGCGAAGGAAACCGGGCCGGGCCTGACCACGTTCAAGCCCGACCGCGACGCGCTCGCCGCGCGCATCGAACGCACGCGCCGCACGCTCGAGGGCGAGGCCGCACCGGGCGAGGCCGGCTACTTCTTCGTGATGGAAGAATCGAAGACGGGCGACATCGCGGGCGTGTGCGGGATCGAGACGCAGGTCGGCCTCGAGCAGCCGTTCTACAACTATCGCGTGAGCACGGTCGTGCACGCGAGCCAGGAGCTCGGCGTGTGGACGCGGATGTCCGCGCTGAACATCTCGCATGACCTGACGGGCTACGCGGAAGTGTGCTCGCTGTTCCTGAGCCCGCGCTATCGCACCGGCGGCGTCGGCGGCCTGCTGTCGCGCTCGCGCTTCATGTTCATCGCGCAGTTCCGCGACCGTTTCCCGGAGCGCATCTGCGCGGAGCTGCGCGGCCACTTCGACGAGGACGGCACGTCGCCGTTCTGGCGCGCGGTCGGTTCGCACTTCTACCAGATCGATTTCAATGCAGCCGATTACCTCAGCTCGCACGGCCGCAAGTCGTTCCTCGCGGAACTGATGCCGCGCTATCCGGTGTACGTCGACCTGCTGCCGCAGGACGCGCAGGACGCGGTCGGCCTCACGCACCGCGACACGCTGCCGGCGCGCAAGATGCTCGAAGCGGAAGGGCTGCGCTACCAGAACCACGTCGACATCTTCGACGCGGGCCCGGTGCTCGAATGCCACATCAACGACCTGCGCACGGTGCGCGAGAGCGTCGTCGTGCCGGTCGCGATCGGCGTGCCGGACGCAAGTGACGATGCGCGGGACGGCCATCCGTCGAGGTCGCTCGTGTCGAACACGTCGCTGAACGATTTCCGCGTCGGCGTCGCGCCGGGCGTGGTCGCGAACGGTTCGTTCGTGCTGTCGGCCGACGATGCCGCCGCGCTCGACGTGAAGGCCGGCGATCCGGTCCGCGTGCTGCCGCTCAAAGTCAAACAGGGATAAACGAATCATGACGGAACTCTTCATCGACGGCGCCTGGGTCGCAGGCTCGGGCCCCGTCTTCGCTTCGCGCAACCCGGGCACCGACGCGATCGCATGGCAGGGCGACAGCGCATCGGCGGCCGACGTCGACCGTGCGGTCGCGAGTGCGCGCCGTGCGTTCGCCGGCTGGTCGGCGCTCGACTTCGATGCGCGCTGCGCGATCGCCAAGCGCTTCGCGGTGCTGCTCACCGAGCGCAAGGAAGCGATCGCGACCGCAATCGGCCGCGAGACGGGCAAGCCGCTGTGGGAAGCGCGCACCGAAGTCGCGGCGATGGCCGCGAAGGTCGGCATCTCGATCCAGGCGTACCAGGAACGCACCGGCGAGAAGCGCCAGGACATGGCCGACGGCGTCGCGGTGCTGCGCCATCGCCCGCACGGCGTCGTCGCGGTGTTCGGCCCGTACAACTTCCCCGGCCACTTGCCGAACGGCCATATCGTGCCGGCGCTGATCGCGGGCAACACGGTCGTGTTCAAGCCGTCGGAGCTCGCACCGGGCGTCGCGCGTGCGACGGTCGAGGTGTGGCAGGAGGCCGGGCTGCCGGCCGGCGTGCTGAACCTCGTGCAGGGCGAGAAGGACACGGGCATCGCGCTCGCGAATCACCGCCAGATCGACGGGCTGTTCTTCACCGGCAGCTCGGATACCGGCACGCTGCTGCACAAGCAGTTCGGCGGCCGTCCGGAAATCGTGCTCGCGCTCGAGATGGGCGGCAACAACCCGCTCGTGATCGGCGAAGTCGAGGACATCGACGCGGCCGTGCATCACACGATCCAGTCGGCGTTCCTGTCGGCCGGCCAGCGCTGCACGTGCGCACGCCGCATCTTCGTGCCGCAGGGCGCGTTCGGCGACCGCTTCCTCGCACGCTTCGCCGACGTCACGTCGAAGATCACGGCCGACGTGTTCGACGCCGATCCGCAGCCGTTCATGGGTGCGGTGATCTCGGCGCGCGCGGCCGCGAAGCTCGTCGACGCGCAGTCGCGCCTGGTCGAGCAGGGCGCGAAGCCGATCATCGCGATGACGCAGCGCGATCCGCGCCTGGGCTTCGTGAATGCGTCGATCATCGACGTGACCGGCGTGGCGAGCCTGCCCGACGAGGAGCACTTCGGCCCGCTCGCGCAGATCGTGCGCTACGCGACCTTCGACGAAGCGATCGAGCGCGCGAACGACACGGCGTTCGGCCTGTCCGCCGGCCTGCTGGCCGACGACGCGCACGCATGGGACCACTTCCGCCGCACGATCCGTGCGGGGATCGTCAACTGGAACCGTCCGACCAACGGCGCATCGTCCGCCGCGCCGTTCGGCGGCACGGGCCGCTCGGGCAACCATCGGCCGAGCGCGTACTACGCGGCCGACTATTGCGCGTATCCGATGGCGTCGGTGGAAAGCACCGAACTGACCTTGCCCGCGAGCCTGTCGCCGGGCCTGCATTTCTGATCGAGGGAACGACGATGAACGCACAAGAAGCCAATTTCGACGGACTCGTCGGCCCGACCCACAACTATGCCGGGCTGTCGTTCGGCAACGTGGCGTCGCTCAACAACGAGAAGTCGGCCGCGAACCCGAAGGCCGCCGCGAAGCAGGGGCTGCGCAAGATGAAGCAGCTCGCGGATCTCGGCTTCGCGCAAGGCGTGCTGCCGCCGCAGGAGCGCCCGTCGCTGCGCCTGTTGCGCGAGCTCGGCTTCTCCGGCAAGGACGCGGACGTGATCGCGAAGGCCGCGAAGCAGGCGCCCGAGCTGCTCGCCGCGGCGAGCTCGGCGTCGGCGATGTGGACCGCGAACGCGGCGACCGTCAGCCCGTCGGCCGACACGAGCGACGGCCGCGTGCACTTCACGCCGGCCAACCTGTGCAGCAAGCTGCATCGCGCGATCGAGCACGAAGCGACGCGCCGTACGCTGTCGACGCTGTTCGCCGATCCCGCGCACTTCGCGGTGCACGAGGCGCTGACGGGCACGCCGGCACTCGGCGACGAAGGCGCGGCGAACCATACGCGCTTTTGCGCGCAATACGGCCAGCCGGGCGTCGAGTTCTTCGTGTACGGCCGCGCGGAATACCGCCGCGGCCCGGAGCCGAAGCGCTTCCCGGCGCGCCAGACCTTCGAGGCGAGCCGCGCGGTCGCGCATCGCCACGGTCTCGCCGAAACGGCGACGGTCTATGCGCAGCAGGATCCGGACGTGATCGACGCGGGCGTGTTCCACAACGACGTGATCTCGGTCGGCAACCGCGACACGCTGTTCACGCACGAGCGCGCGTTCGTCAACAAGCAGGCGATCTACGACACGCTGACGGCGACGCTCGACGCGCGCGGCGCGCGGCTGAACGTGATCGAGGTGCCCGATGCGGCCGTGAGCGTGAACGATGCGGTGACGTCGTACCTGTTCAACAGCCAGCTGCTGTCGCGCGCGGACGGCTCGCAGGTGCTCGTCGTGCCGCAGGAGTGCCGCGAGAACGCGAACGTCGCCGCCTATCTCGACCAGCTCGCGGCCGGCAACGGTCCGATCCGCGACGTGCTCGTGTTCGACCTGCGCGAAAGCATGAAGAACGGCGGCGGCCCCGCGTGCCTGCGCCTGCGCGTCGTGCTGAGCGACGCCGAGCGCGCGGCCGTCACGTCGAACGTGTGGATCAACGACACGCTGTTCGCGTCGCTCGATGCATGGATCGAAAAGCACTACCGCGACCGTCTCGCACCGGAAGACCTCGCCGATCCGACGCTGCTCGACGAATCGCGCACGGCGCTCGACGAACTCACGCAGATCCTGCGCGTCGGGTCGCTGTATGACTTCCAGCGCTGAGCCCCGCATGTCGGCTGCCACGCTGCTCGACGACTTCCTCGCGTTCACGCTCGCGGGTGACACGCCGGCCGTGAAGGACGGCGCGTGCGCGGACGGTGCGGTGCGCTGGCAATGGCTCGGCGACGGGCTGCTCGAACTCGAGCCGGCGGGTGACGATGCAGGGCGCGCGAGCGTGCTCGTGTCGGCCGGCGTGCATGGCGACGAGACCGCGCCGATCGAGCTGCTGTCGATGCTCGTGCGCGATCTCGCGGCGGGCACGCTGCCGCTCGCGTGCCGAGTGCTCGTCGTGCTCGGCAACGTGCCGGCGATGCGCGCGGGCGAACGCTATCTCGACGACGACCTGAACCGCCTGTTCAGCGGTCGTCACGCGCAAGTGCCGACGAGCCGCGAAGCGCCGCGTGCGGCGCAGCTCGAAGCGGCGGCCGCCGCGTTCTTCGCGGCCGCGCCGGCGGGCGGCGCGCGCTGGCACATCGACATGCACACGGCGATCCGCGCATCGGTGTTCGAGCAGTTCGCGCTGCTGCCGCACACGGGCACGCCGCCGACCCGCGCGATGATCGAGTGGCTCGGCGACGCGCGCATCGCGGCCGTGCTGCTGCATACCGCGAAGGGCAACACGTATTCGCATTACACGGCCGCGCAGTGCGGCGCGCTCGCATGCACGCTCGAACTCGGCAAGGTGCGGCCGTTCGGCCAGAACGACCTGGCGCGCTTCGCGCCGGCGGATCGTGCGGTGCGCAAGCTCGTCTCGGGCGCATCGCGCGATGTCAATGCTCGGGGCGGCCATCCGCCATTACCGCGCGTGTTCACCGTGATCGACCAGATCACGAAGCAGAGTGACGCGCTCGAATTGTTCGTCGCGGCCGACGTCGCGAACTTCACCGCGTTCGCGCGCGGCACCGTGCTCGCGCAGGACGGCGACTACCGCTATACGGTGCAGCACGACGAGGAGCGCATCGTGTTTCCGAATCCGGGCGTGAAGCCGGGTCTGCGCGCGGGCCTGCTCGTGATCGACACGACGCGCGACACGCTCGCCTCGCTCGTCTGAACGGTGACCGGTTGCGCGTGGCTACGGTGATCCGGAGCCCGCGCATCGTCCCACGGCATCCCCCTGTTGCGTAGACGCCCGCATGCCGCGCAGACGGCCCGCGCGTCGCGCTTGCGTATTTGCGACATCGTCTTGCAAGTTCGACGGCGCATCCGGCCGTCGTCGCGCACGCAGCGCAGCATCGTGCGTTGGCGGCCGCCTTACCGTATCGGGCCGCCCGGATTGGTACAATCGCGGCCTTGCGGCTGTTGCGCCGCATCAAGGCGCGGCATCGGGATTGTCGTTGTCATCCGACCCTGCAATGATGCATGCGCCCGTAGTTCCGGAACATTCGAGTATCGAGGAGAACACCTGATGAAGTTGGATTGGCGTAAAGTGGCCGCGCACGCGGTAGTGGCGGCCTCGGCCGTGGCGGCAGGCAGCGCGATGGCGGCGGATCTGAAGGAGATCCGGTTCGGCGTCGAGGCCTCGTACGCGCCGTTCGAATACAAGACGCCCGACGGCAAGCTGACCGGCTTCGATATCGACGTTGGCAACGCGGTGTGCGCGAAGCTGAAGACGAAGTGCGTGTGGGTCGAGAACGACTTCGACGGCCTGATCCCCGCGCTGCAGGCGCGCAAGTTCGATGCGATCAACTCGGACATGACGATCACCGACCAGCGCAAGCACGCGATCGCGTTCACCGATCCGATCTACACGATCCCGAACCAGCTGATCGCGAAGCAGGGCAGCGGCCTCCAGCCGACCCCGCAAGCGCTGAAGGGCAAGCGCGTCGGCGTGCTGCAGGGCACGATCCAGGAAGCGTATGCGAAGAAGAAGTGGGCGCCGGCCGGCGTCGAAGTCGTGCCGTACCAGACGCAGGACCTGGCCTACGCCGACCTGAAGTCGGGCCGTCTCGACGCGACGTTCCAGGATTCGGAAGCGGGCTCGAAGGGCTTTCTGTCGAAGCCGCAAGGCCAGGGCTTCGGCTTCGCCGGCGGCACGGTCAGCGATGCCGAGATCCTCGGCTCGGGCGTCGGCTTCGGCCTGCGCAAGAACGACGCGGCGCTGAAGACCGCGCTCGATCAGGCGCTGAAGGACCTGAAGGCCGACGGCACGATCGACAACCTCGCGAAGAAGTACTTCAGCGTGCCGGTCACGCTCAAGTAAGCGTTGCGATCCGTCGTACATGCAGCCGGCCGCTTTCGCGGCCGGTTTGCATTTGCGGCGCCGCAACGCGCACGCAGGCCGGCGGGTGGCCGCCGGTCGCATGCGGCTTGCGTCACGCGGGGAAGAACCGCCCCAGTTCGCGCGCGAGCTCGTTGAGCACGCTCATCTCCTGCTGCGTGATCTTGCGCGCCGGCTGCGCGCCGGCCCAGTCGCCGTACAGCAGGCCGACGGTCGTCGTGCGGACGCGCACCGGCAGCAGCACGAACGCGCGCGTGTCGGGAAGCGCATCGAGGTACCACGCGGGCAGGCGCTTCACCATCTTCGGGTCCTGCGCCTGCTCGATGAAGATGCCGACCGAGTTCGTGATCGCGAGATGGAACACGTCCGGCTCGAAGCGCTCGTCGAAGCACAGCCGGTCGAGCGCCGCATCGACGTCCGGGCCGAAGCCGAGGCGCGCGGCGAACGCGCCGTCTTCCCGGCGCACGAACATCACGGTGCGCGTGAACGCGAGACCCGCGAGCAGGCTTTCCGACGCGAGTGCGAGCACCGGCGTCAGCACGTGTTCGGACGGCAGCGCGCGCAGGTCGGCGAGGCCGGCCTCGAGGCAGGCCTCGGGATCGGGCTGCGCCCGCGCGATCGCATCGGCGTTCGCGCGCAGCTCGACGATCTCGCGCATCACGGTGTCGCTCGCTTCCTCGCGTGCGAGCCGGTCGGCGATTTCCACCAGCGCGTCGGCGTCGATTTCCAGCTCCTGCCCGTAGTGCTGCGCGAGCACCGCGATGCGCGCGTCGCGCTGCGGGCCCGCGGGCATCGCGAGCGCACCGGCAACATCGGTCGAGCAGCGGCTCACCGCGCGCAGCCAGCGTACGCGGTCGGGGCTCTCGTCGGCGCACGCGTCGCGGGACTGCTGGCGGTTGTCGTCGGCGTCGTCCTCGTCCTCGTCGAGGCTGGCGGCGTGCGCGGGATGGCCGTCGCCGTCGGCCATCCCGGCGCGGATCACGTCCGGCAGCCGCCAGCTCGCGGCGGCCTCGAGACCGATCTCGTCGAAGCCGACGCCGAGCACGTCGATGCACGCGGCCGCATCGTCGCCGTCCAGCTCGGCGGCGCGACGGCGGATCCGGTCCCATTCGGTGTCGAGATAGCAGACCACCAGCAGCTTGCCGACCTGGCGCATCAGCGTGCAGACGACGGCTTCCTCGCCGCCGCGCAGCTCCGCATGCTCGGTGAGCTTGCGGGCGACGCAGCCGGACAGCAGCGCGCGGTTCAGCTCGAGCTTCGCGTCGATGCGGCGCGGCGTACTGTGGTGGAAATGGTCGACGAGCTTCAGCCCGACGACGAGATGGCCGACCGTGTCCATGCCGAGGACCATCAGCGCCCGCGTGACGGTCGTGATGTTGCCGCCGAACGCCATGTACATCGCGGAATTGGCCAGCCGCAGGACTTTCTGCGTGAGCGCGAAATCCGACAGCACGACGCGCACGAGCGCGGTGAAGTCGAGGTCGTCGTTCTTCATCGCGGCCATCGTCGCGCGCAGCGATTCCGACAGCAGCGGGAAGTCGCCCCGTTCGTTCATCCGGGCCCACAGCTTGTCGAGCAGCGCCGTGCGGGGCAGGTGTGCGGTGATTGACATACGGATCTATCCGGTTCGCCGCGCGCGTCAGGCGGCGTGCAGGCGCAGCTGTTGCGCCTCGAAGCGTCGTGCGAGTTCCTCGGACGGCAGCGCCTGACACACGAGCCAGCCCTGGATGTGGTTGCAGCCCATCTCGGTCAGCAGCTTGCGCTGCGCCTCGGTCTCGACGCCTTCCGCGACGAGCTCGAGATCGAGCGTCTGCGCGAGGCCGACCACCGCCGACACGATCGCGCGGTCGTTGCGCGACGTCAGCAGGTTCTCGACGAAGCTGCGGTCGATCTTCAGCTTCGCGAGCGGGAAGCGCTGCAGGTACGCGAGGCTCGAATAGCCGGTGCCGAAATCGTCGATCGCGAAGCGGATGCCGAGCTCGGTCAGCTCCTCGAGCAGCCCCTTCGCCTGTATGGGGTCGTGCATCAGCAGGCTTTCGGTGATTTCCAGCACGATGCGGCGCGGGTCGATGCCCGTCAGCGCGATCGCCTCGCGCACGCTCTGCGTGAAGCGCGGGTCGCGGAACTGCTGCGGCGACACGTTGACCGCCACATACTGCAGCGCGAGCCCCTGGCGATCCCAGGCGACGAGCTGCATGCATGCGGCCTTGAGCACCCAGTTGCCGAGGTAGTTGATCAGGCCGATCGATTCGGCGAGCGGGATGAAGGTCGCCGGCGGCACGAGGCCGTGCACCGGATGACGCCAGCGGATCAGCGCCTCGACGCCGTCCACCGCCCCCGACTGGCTGCGCGTGATCGGCTGGAAGTGGAGCGAGAACTCGCCGTTGCGCACGCCGTCGTACAGGTCGGCTTCGAGCTTGAGCCGCTCGGCGTCGGCCGGATCGTCGACCGGCGCGTGAAACGCGAGTGCGTTGCCGCCCGATGCCTTCGCCTGCGCGAGTGCGTGGTCGGCGCGGCGCAGCAGCGGGCTGTGGTGCTGTGCGCGATGGGGCGCGGCCCGTTCGTCCGGGTACAGCGCGATGCCGATGCTCGCGGACAGGTGGACGGTCTGCCCCTGGTATCCGTAAGGTTCGCGCACCGCGGCCTGCAGCCGGCGCGCGAGCGCGTCCGCGGCTTCGCTCGCGCGCGTGCGGTCCGGGGCGTTGAACACGATCGCGAACTTGTCGCTCGCGACGCGCGCGAGCTGCTCGTCGGGCGCCACGAGCGCCTGCAGCCGCCGCGCGGTGTCGCGCAGCAACGTGTCGCCGGCGTCGTAGCCGAGCGCGCGGTTGATGCGCTGGTAGTCGTCGAGGTCGAGCAGCAGCAGCGCCGCGCAGGTGCCGCTCTCGTCGGCGGCCTGCTGCG
Source organism: Burkholderia sp. Bp8998 (assembly GCF_003854235.1). NCBI lineage: Bacteria > Pseudomonadati > Pseudomonadota > Betaproteobacteria > Burkholderiales > Burkholderiaceae > Burkholderia > Burkholderia sp. Bp8998. The sequence continues at coordinate 32,517 of NZ_QTQF01000014.1, read as the reverse complement.
CGCGCATCAGCGCCGGCACGAGCGCGGACAGGTTGTCGAGCCCCGTCATCGGGTCGTGGTGCATCTCGTACGTCAGGCGGGCCTCGAGCGCACGCCAGGCCGACACGTCGAACGCCGCGATCGCGAAGCCGTCGACGCCATGATGGCGGCTCTTGAACGCACGAATCTCGACGTCGAGCGGGTAGGTGAGCGACTTGACGATGCACATCGTCGCCTTCTCGACCTGGCCGGAACGCGTGGCGCGCGCAAGCAGGCCTTCGAGCGTCGCGGTATCCTGTTCCGCGATCAGGTCGCGCAGCGTCAGCGTGTGCAGGTAGTCGCGGTGATAACCGATGAAGCGCAGGCTCGCGTCGGACACATACAGAAAGCGCAGCTCGCGGTCGACATGAGCGAGGAAATCCACCGTGCCGACCGTCTGCTCCAGCCAGTTGCGCACGGTGTCGTCGCGGCGCGGCGCGCCGGCGCGCGCAGGCATCAGCGCGCCGCCTGACCAGGCGAAGCGGCGCAGCGTATGCAAGGCATTGCGCCAGGAGCCCTTGCGTGGCGTCTGTTTCCTGTTGGCTTCCATGTGTCTCGCTGACGTGAAGGGCTGGAACCGGTTGTCCGGAAGGAATAACGGCAGGCTGCGCGAAATCTTTAACCGGCCGGCCGCGGCTGGCGCTGCCGCTGGACCGGGTTGTGCCCACCGGTGTTCGGCAGGCGAACGCTGGTGTGGCCTACATCGAGGCTGACTTTATAAGAAATGAGGACGCAGATGAAGCGAAAACTATTGGTGGGCGCCGTGGCGGCGCTGCTGGTGGCCGGCCACGCGCTGGTCGCGCAGGCGGAACTGAAGCCGGGCGACACGGCGCCCGGCTTTACGACGCCGGCGTCGCTGGGCGGCAAGACTTACACGTACTCGCTGGCCGATGCGCTGAAGCACGGGCCGGTCGTGCTGTACTTCTACCCGGCCGCGTTCACGAAGGGGTGCACCATCGAGGCGCATGCGTTCGCGGATGCGGTCGATCGTTACAAGGCTTACGGCGCGACGGTGATCGGGGTCTCCGCCGACAACATCGACACGCTGACGAAGTTCTCCGTGAGCGAGTGCCGCAGCAAGTTCCCGGTCGCGGCCGATCCGGACGCGAAGATCATCCGCGAATACGACGCGAAGCTGCCCGCGCTCGATCGCGCGAACCGCGTGTCCTACGTGATTTCGCCGGAAGGGAAGGTGTTGTACGAATATACGAGCCTGTCGCCTGACAAGCATGTCGAGAACACGCTCGGCGCGGTGAAGGCGTGGGCCGACGCGCATCCGAAGCCGTAAGCCCGCAGGCAGTCTGCGCGCGGTAAAGCGGCCCGCATCGCGGGCCGGGTGCGCGACGCAACGCGCCGCCCCGCGGCGGCGCGGGCGTGTGTTACGCGCGCAATGCCTGCTCGATCGGCACGCTGCCGCCGACGAAGCCGATGACCTTGCGCGAAATGCCGAGCTTGATCGCCTCGATCGCGGCCCACGCGACATCCTGCCGCGACACCGGCGGCGCCGCGGCGAGCGGCTCCTCGGTCAGCGCGATCTTGCCGACGCCCGGGCCGTCCCCGAGCGGGCCGGGGCGCAGGATCACGTAGTCGATGCCCGACGCGATCACGCGCTCGTCGCCTTCGCGCTTCATCTGCGAATAGTGGCGCAGCGCGTCGCCGCTGCGCTCCGGCCAGTACGCGGTCAGCGAACTGATCACGACCAGCTTCTGCACGTTGTACGCGAGCGCGTGTTCGGCCGCGCGCGCGACCGCGTCGCGGTCGATCTGCTCCTCTTCGGCGGCGCCTTCCGATTCCGCCGAGCCCGCCGCGTAGATCACGTGTGTGATGCCCTGGAACGCGTGCGAGAAATCGCCCGTCAGATCGGCTTCCACGACCTTCGCGCCCGGCAGCGCGTAGCCGTGCCGGCGCACCAGCGCAGTCACCTCGAATTCCGGCTGCTCGAGCAGCAGATCCGCGCAGGCCCGGCCCGTGCGGCCGCTCGCGCCAATCAGCAATACCTTCGTCGTCATGAAACCGCTCCTTGCTCGATGCGTCATCCTTCCAGATAGGGACGGACGACCGATACTCAAGTGTATGTCGAATTGGGGCGGCGGCGCGCGGGCAATTGGGGCTATACCGCACCGACATGGCCGGCACGGCGCCCCGTCGTCCGCGCGGTCGCGCGCATGGAACACGGAATCGGCCCGCCGACCGGCTATCATGTGCGCGATGCATTTTTCGCCGCGACGCAATGCAACGCGGCGACCAACCGGTTGGAGTACACATGGCATTACCCCTGGACAACGTCAGCATGGCCGTGTTCTGCGACTTCGAGAACGTCGCGCTCGGCGTGCGCGACGCGAAGTACGAGAAATTCGACATCAAGCCCGTGCTGGAGCGGCTGCTGCTGAAGGGCAGCATCGTCGTGAAGAAGGCGTATTGCGACTGGGAGCGCTACAAGGGCTTCAAGGCATCGATGCACGAGGCGAGCTTCGAGCTGATCGAGATTCCGCACGTGCGCCAGTCGGGCAAGAATTCGGCCGACATCCGGCTCGTCGTGGACGCGCTCGATCTCTGCTACACGAAGTCGCACGTCGATACGTTCGTGATCATCAGCGGCGACTCGGATTTCTCGCCGCTCGTGTCGAAGCTGCGCGAGAACGCGAAGAAGGTGATCGGGGTCGGCGTGAAGAAGTCGACGTCGGACCTGCTGGTCGCGAACTGCGACGAATTCATTTTCTACGACGATCTGGTGCGCGAGCAGCAGCGCGCGCTGGCGAAGCGCGAACAGCAGCGCACCGGCAACGGCGGTGCGAAGCGCGCCGACGAGCCGTCGCGCAAGCCGGAGCTGGAAGTGCGCCGCAGCGAGGCGATCGCGCTCGCGGTCGAGACGTTCGATGCGCTGGCATCGGAGCGCGACGATGTCGGCAAGATCTGGGCGTCGGTGCTCAAGAGCGCGATCAAGCGCCGCAAGCCGGACTTCAACGAGTCGTATTACGGCTTCCGTGCGTTCGGCAACCTGCTCGACGAAGCGCAGGCCCGCGGCCTGCTCGAGGTGGGGCGCGACGACAAGTCGGGCGCGTTCGTGTCGCGGCCGCGCCAGTCCGCGGCGACGGAGCCGGTGGTGCCGGCACGTGATGCCGGTGGCGCGCAGCACGGGCATGGCGGGCGTCACGCGGAAGCTGCAACGGCCGAGCGCGAGCCGCGGCGTCGCGGGCAGCGGGCGGAAGCGGCCGTGCCGGAAAGCGTGCAGGCCGATGTTGAAGAGGCGGCCGTCGACGTCACGAACGAAGCAGCGAGCGTGCAGGCGGTCTCGGCCGAAGCGGCCGATGCGGCCGGGACGCACGGTGACGCAAAGGACGGCCGCAAGCGCGCGCGCAAGAGCCCGGCGAAGAAGGCCGGCGCGAAGAAGGGCGGTGAGGCGAAGGGCGCCGGCCGTCACGCGGCGGCGAAGCCGGACGAGGCTGCGCACGGCGGTGCGAAGCACGATGGCGACAAGCACGCGGACGGCAAGCATGCCGAAGGCAAGCACGCAGCAGGAAGGCATGCCGAAGCGACGCATCGCGACGCGGAGCACGGTGAGGACCGGCATGTCGCGGCGCAGCACGCGGCGCCGACGGCCGGCGAATACGGTGTCTCGGCGGCTGCCGCGCAGCCGTCGCACGAAGGAGCATCGGCCGCACCGGCTGCCGAATCGACCGGTGAAGCGGCTATCGAAGTTGCTGTTGAAGCGGCAACCGGCGCCAAGCCGAAGAAGCCGGCCCGCAAGACGGCGACCCGCGCGCGTCGTCCGCGCAAGACGGCCGCCGCCGAGTAACGGCGTCTGGGCGGGGTGGCGTCCGACCGAGGGCGCCGCCCGTGACGCCGCGTCGGCCGGTGCAACGCCGGCCGGCGCGCTCCGCTATCCGTTCAGCACGTACGGCCGCGTCATCACTTCGAGGAAGTGACCGTCCGGATCGTCGAAATAGACGCCGCGCCCGCCGTCGTGGCGGTAGATGTCGCCGGGGTGCCGCTTCGCGGGATCGGCCCAGTGCGGCAGTCCGCGCTCGCGAATGCGCGCGAACACGCGATCGAAGCCGGCCTCGTCGGTCAGGAACGCGTAGTGCTGGGCCGTGATCTCTCCCTGCTTTTCGTAGAAATCGAGCGACACGCCGTTGTCGAGCGGGACGACCAGCATCGCGCCGAACGGCGTCGGCGCCGGCAGTTCCAGAAGCTCGGTGAGGAAGCGGCTCGACGCGTGCTTGTCGCGGCACCAGACGATCGTATGGTTCAGCTGGACGTTCATGGCGAATCCCCGGAAAGGGGCGCGAGGGTGGGCATGGACACACGATAGCCGATCGCCGCCGGCGTGCAAGCAGGTCGAGCGGCCGCCCGATGCGGCCGCTTGCCCCGTGATCCGCCTACTCGCCGGCCACCGCCGGTCCGCCCGAATCGCCGTGGCGGTTGCGGCGCTTCTCGCCCCACACGCGGAACCGGTCCATGTACAGATAGACGACCGGCGTCGTATAGAGCGTCAGCACCTGCGACATGACCAGCCCGCCGGCGATCGCGATCCCGAGCGGCGCGCGCAGCTCGGCGCCGTCGCCGTGGCCGAACGCGAGCGGCAGCGCGCCAAGGAGCGCCGCCATCGTGGTCATCATGATCGGCCGGAAGCGCAGCAGGCACGCCTCGTGGATCGCGTCGAACGACGACTTGCGGCCGCTGCGCGTCTGGTCGATCGCGAAGTCGATCATCATGATCGCGTTCTTCTTGACGATACCGATCAGCAGGATCACGCCGATCAGCGCGATGATGCTGAACTCGGTCTTGAACAGCAGCAGCGCGAGCAGGGCGCCGACGCCGGCCGACGGCAGCGTCGACAGGATCGTGATCGGGTGGATGTAGCTCTCGTACAGGATCCCGAGCACGATGTAGACGGCCAGCAGCGCCGCGAGGATCAGGATCGGCTGGTTGTTCAGCGATTGCTGGAACGCCTGCGCGGTGCCCTGGAAGCTGCCGACGATCGTCGGCGGCACGCCGATCTGCGCCATCGTCTGGTAGATCACCTGGGTCGCCTGCGACAGCGACACGCCCGGCGGCAGGTTGAACGAGATCGTCGTCGCGACGAACAGCCCCTGGTGGTTGACCGACAGCGGCGTCGTGCTCGGGCCGAAGGTCGCGATCGCGGACAGCGGGATCATCGTCGACTTCGACGTCGACACGGCCGCGCCCGACGACGCGCTCGACTTGCCGCTCGACGCGATCGAGTTCAGCGCCTGGTTGCGCGCGGAATCGGACGCGATCGCCGCGGCGCTGGTGGCGGCCGTGCCGGCGCTCGACGTGCCGGCCGAGGTCGCGACGAAGGTGCCGGCCGCCGCGTTGGTCGTCTGCGAGCCGTTCGCGCTGCCGCCCGACTTGCTGATCCACACCTGGTTCAGCATCTCCGGGCTCTGCCAGTATTTCGGCGCGACTTCCATCACGACGTGGTACTGGTTCAGCGGGTTGTAGATCGTCGAGACCTGGCGCTGGCCGAACGCGTCGTACAGCGTGTTGTCGATCTGCGCGGGCTTGATGCCGAGCCGCGCGGCGGTCGCGCGGTCGATCGTCACCATCGCCTCGAGGCCGCCTTGCTGCTGGTCGGAGTTCACGTCGGTCAGCTCGGTGCGCTTCTGCAGCGCCTCGGTCAGCAGCGGCCCCCACTTGTACAGTTCGGCGCTTGAATCGCCGAGCAGCGTGAACTGGTACTGCGCGTTGCTCTGCCGGCCGCCGACGCGGATGTCCTGCGCGGCCTGCAGGAAGGTGCGCGCGCCTGAAACGTCGGCCAGCGGCCTGCGCAGCTGCTGGATCACCTGGTCGGCCGACAGCTTGCGCTCGGTGCGGTCCTTCAGCGTGACGAACATGAAGCCCGAGTTGGTCTGCGTGCCGCCGGTGAAGCCCGCGACGCTCTTCACGTTCGGGTTGGCCTGCACGATCCGCATCATCTCGGAGAACTTCAGCTTCATCGCCTGGAACGAGGTCGACTGGTCGGCCTGGATGCCGCCGATCATCAGCCCCGTGTCCTGCTGCGGGAAGAAGCCCTTCGGCACGACGATGTACAGGTAGATGTTCAGCCCGATCGTCGCGAACAGGATCAGCAGGACCAGCAGCGGGCGGCGCAGCGCCCACGACAGCGAGCGCTCGTAGCCGCGCTGCATCCGCGTGAAGAAGCGCTCGAGGAACCGGCCGAGGCGGCCTTCCTCCTGCACGTCGTGCGATTCGCGCAGCAGCCGCGCGCACATCATCGGCGTGACGGTGAGCGACACCGCGAGCGACACGCCGATCGCGAGCGACAGCGTCAGCGCGAATTCGCGGAACAGGCGCCCGACGATCCCGCCCATCAGCAGGATCGGCAGGAACACCGCGACGAGCGAGATGCTCATCGACAGCACGGTGAAGCCGACCTCGCGCGCGCCGTCGAACGCGGCCTGCAGCCGGGGCTTGCCGTTCTCGATGTGGCGCGTGATGTTCTCGAGCACGACGATCGCATCGTCGACGACGAAGCCGGTCGCGACGATCAGCGCCATCAGCGACAGGTTGTCGATCGAGAAGCCGAGCAGGTACATCGCGCCGAACGTGCCGATGATCGAGATCGGCACCGCGACGCTCGGAATCAGCGTCGCGCGCCAGTTGCGCAGGAACAGGAACACGACCATCACGACCAGGCTGATCGCGATCAGCAGCGTGTGCTCGGTGTCCTTCAGCGACGCGCGGATCGTCGTCGAACGATCGAGCACGGGTGTCACCGTGATGTCGGCCGGTAGCGACGCGGTGAGCTGCGGCAGCGCCGCGCGCACGCGGTCGATCGTCTCGATGATGTTCGCGCCGGGCGAGCGGTAGAGGATCACGAGCACCGCGCGCTTGCCGTTCGACAAACCGAGGTTGCGCAGGTCCTCGACACCGTCCACGACCTCGGACAGGTCGGACAGCCGCACGGCCGCGCCGTTGCGGTAGGCGACGACCAGGTCGCTGTATTGCGACGCCTGCGAGGCCTGGTCGTTCGTATAGAGCTGGTAGTGCTTCGGGCCGAACTCGATCGCGCCCTTCGGGCTGTTCGCGTTCGCGGACGCGAGCGCGGCCCGCACGTCCTCGAGGCCGATCCCGTAGTGGAACAGCGCATGCGGTTCGAGCTCGACGCGCACGGCCGGGTTCGCGGAACCGCTCACCGACACCTGGCCGATCCCGTCGATCTGCGACAGCGACTGCTGCAGCACCGTCGACGCGGCGTCGTACAGCTTCGCGGGCGACGACGTTTCCGACGTGAGCGACACGATCATGATCGGCGAATCGGCCGGGTTGACCTTGCGGTACGTCGGGTTGCTCTTCAGCGACGCCGGCAGGTCGGCGCGCGCCGCGTTGATCGCGGCCTGCACGTCGCGCGCGGCGCCGTCGATGTCGCGGTTCAGCCCGAACTGCAGGATGATCCGCGCGTTGCCGACCGTGCTGGTCGACGTCATTTCGCTGACGTCGGCGATCGAGCCGAGGTGCCGCTCGAGCGGGCTCGTCACGCTGGTCGCGACCGTCTCGGGGCTCGCGCCGGGCAGCGACGCCTGCACCGAGATGGTCGGGAAGTCGACCTGCGGCAGCGGCGACACCGGCAGCCTGATGAACGCGAACAGGCCCGCGAGCGCGACGCCGAGCGCGAGCAGCGTCGTCGCGACGGGGCGGGTGATGAAGGGGCGCGACAGGTTCATTGCTTACGCGCCCGGGTGCGTGCCGGCATCGGCGCCGGGGCCGTGCCGCTCGAACCAGCCGCGCACGCGGCGCGCGAGGCTGTCGAAGCCGAGGTAGATCACCGGCGTCGTGAACAGCGTCAGCACCTGCGACACGATCAGGCCGCCCGCGATCGCGATCCCGAGCGGCTGGCGCAGCTCGGAGCCCGCGCCGGCGCCGACGATCAGCGGCACCGCGCCGAGCAGCGCGGCGAGCGTCGTCATCAGGATCGGCCTGAAGCGCAGCAGGCACGCCTGGTAGATCGCCTCGCGCGGCGGCTTGCCCTCGACCCGCTCGGCCTCGAGCGCGAAGTCGATCATCATGATCGCGTTCTTCTTCACGATGCCGATCAGCAGCACGATCCCGATGATCCCGATGATGTCGAGGTCGTGGCCGGTGATCATCAGCGCGAGCAGCGCGCCGACGCCGGCCGACGGCAGCGTCGACAGGATCGTGATCGGGTGGATGTAGCTCTCGTACAGCACGCCGAGCACGATGTACATCGTGACGACCGCCGCGAGGATCAGGAACAGCTGGTTCGACAGCGACGCCTGGAACGCGAGCGCCGCACCCTGGAAGCGCGTCTGGAACGAGCCGGGCAGGCCGATGTCCTGCTCGGCGGCGCCGATCGCCTTCACGGCCTCGCCGAGCGATGCGCCCGGTGCGAGGTTGAACGAGATCGTCGTCGACGGGAACTGCGACAGGTGCGCGACGAGCAGCGGCGACGGCCGCTCGTGGAACGACGCGATCGACGACAGCGGCACCTGGCCGCCGCCCGCGGACGGCAGGTAGATGTCGTTCAGCGATTCGGCGTAATGCTGCTCCTTCGGCGCCGACTCGAGGATCACGCGGTACTGGTTCGACTGCGTGAAGATGGTCGACACGATGCGCTGGCCGAACGCGTCGTACAGCGCGTTGTCGACGGTCGCCGGCGTGATGCCGAAGCGCGCGGCGCTCGCGCGGTCGATCTGGATGTAGACCGACTGGCCGTTGCTCTGCAGGTCGGTCGCGACGTCGGCGAGCGACGGCTCCTTCTGCAGCCGCGTGACGAGCTTCGGCACCCAGGTCGCGAACTCGTCCGGGTTCGGGCTCGTCAGAATGAACTGGTACTGCGTCGGGCTCACGGTCGAGTCGATCGTCAGGTCCTGCACCGACTGCATGAACAGCGAGATGCCGGTCACGTTCGCGACGCGCTGCTGCAGGTCGCGGATGATCTGCGCGGCGGTCTCGGTGCGTGCGTCGCGCGCCTTCAGGTTGATCAGCATCCGGCCGCTGTTCAGCGTGATGTTGCTGCCGTCGACGCCGATGAACGACGTGAGGCTCACGACGTTCGGGTCCTTCAGGATCTCGGCGGCGAGCGCCTGCTGGCGTTCGGCCATCGCGCCGTACGAGATCGACTGCGGCGCCTGCGTGATCGCCTGGATCACGCCGGTATCCTGCGCGGGGAAGAAGCCCTTCGGCACGTACACGTAGAGCAGGGCGGTCAGCGCGAGCGTCAGCAGCGCGACGACGAGCGTCGAGCGCTGGCGGTCCAGCACCCATTCGAGCGCGACCGCGTAGCGCGCGATCACCCAGTCGATCGCGCGGTGCACGCGCGCCTCGAAGCGGTGGCTTTCGGGCGGCGGCGAATGGCGCAGCAGCTTCGCGCACATCATCGGCACGAGCGTGAGCGACACGATCGCCGAGATCACGATCGTCACCGCGAGCGTGATCGCGAACTCGTGGAACAGGCGCCCGACCACGTCGCCCATGAACAGCAGCGGGATCAGCACCGCGATCAGCGACACCGTCAGCGAGATGATCGTGAAGCCGATCTGCTTCGAACCCTTCAGCGCGGCCTCGAGCCCGGAATCGCCTTCCTCGACGTAGCGCGCGATGTTCTCGATCATCACGATCGCGTCGTCGACGACGAAGCCGGTCGCGATGGTGAGCGCCATCAGCGACAGGTTGTTCAGCGAGAAGCCGGCCATGTACATCACCGCGAGCGTGCCGATCAGCGACAGCGGCACCGACAGGCTCGGGATGATGGTCGCGTAGATGTTCGCGAGGAACAGGTACATCACCAGCACGACCAGCGCGACCGCGAGCAGCAGTTCGAACTGCACGTCGTGCACGGCGGCGCGGATCATCGTCGTGCGGTCGGTGACGATCTGCACGTCGAGCGCGGCGGGCAGCGTCTCCTGCAGCTTCGGCAGCTGCGCCTTGATCGCGTCGACGGTCGCGATCACGTTCGCGCCCGGCTGGCGCTGCACGTTCAGGATGATCGCGGGCTCCGCATTCACCCACGCGCCGAGCTTGGTGTTCTCCGAGCCGGCGACGACCTTCGCGACGTCGGTCAGCATCACCGGGCGGCCGCTCTTGTACGCGACGACCGCGTCGTTGTACTGGTCGGCGCTCGTCAGCTGGTCGTTCGCGTTGATCGTGTACGCGCGCGTGGGGCCGTCGAAGTTGCCTTTCGGCGTGTTCACGTTCAGGTTCGAGATCGTCGTGCGCAGGTCGTCGAGGTTCATCCCGTACTGCGCGAGCGCGGTGGGGTTCGCCTGGATCCGCACGGCCGGCCGGTTGCCGCCCGACAGGCTGACGAGGCCGACGCCCGCGATCTGCGAGATCTTCATCGCGAGGCGCGTGTCGGTCAGGTCCTGCACCTGCGTGAGCGGTAACGTCTTCGACGTGATGGCGAGCGTCAGCACCGGCGCGTCGGCCGGGTTGACCTTCGCGTAGATCGGCGGGGCGGGGAGGTCGGACGGCAGCAGGTTGCCGGCCGCGTTGATCGCGGCCTGCACTTCCTGTTCGGCGATGTCGAGCGGCAGGTCGAGCGAGAATTGCAGCGTGATCACCGACGCGCCGGCCGAGCTTTGCGACGACATCTGGTTCAGCGACGGCATCTGGCCGAACTGCCGCTCCAGCGGCGCGGTGACCGACGACGTCATCACCTCCGGGCTCGCGCCCGGATAGAAGGTCTGGACCTGGATCGTCGGGTAGTCGACTTCGGGCAGCGCGGCGAGCGGCAGGAAGCGCAGCGCGACGAGACCGGCCAGCATGATCGCCGCCATCAGGAGGGCGGTGCCGACCGGCCGGAGAATGAAGAGGCGGGAGGGATTCATCGAGCGGCCCGCGCGTTACCGGGCCGCGGGGGCCGCTGCCTGCGACGCGCCGTGCTTGTGTCCGCCGCCGTGGGCGGCCGCACCCGACGCGCCGGACGCCGCGCCGGCGCCGTGCACGCCCGACGCGCCTTTCGGCTTGTCGGCCGGGATCGTGATCTTCGCGCCTTCGCGCAGCCGGTCGGAGCCGTCGGTGACCACACGCTCGCCGAGCGCGACGCCGCTGACGATACTGGTGCGCTCGCCGTCGACCGGGCCGATCGTGACCTTGCGCACCGTCACCGTGTTGTCGGGCTTCACGATGTACACGAACTGGCCGATCGAGCCCGTCAGCACGGCGGCCGTCGGCACGATCGTCGCATTGCGCATCACGTCGACGAGCAGCCGCGTGTTCACGAACTGATTCGGGAACAGCAGGCCTTCCTTGTTATCGAAGGTCGCGCGCAGCTTGACCGTGCCGGTGCTCGTGTCGATCTGGTTGTCGAGCGTTGCGAGCGAACCCGTCTCGAGCGGCACGGTGTTGTTGCGGTTGTACGCGGTGACCGACAGCTTCTGGCCCGCGTTCACCTGCTTGACGATCTGCGGCAGGTTGTCTTCCGAGGTCGTGAAGATCACGCTCATCGGCTGCAACTGCGTGATCACGACGATCCCGTTCGTGTCGCCCGCCGTCACGTAGTTGCCGGGGTCGACCTGGCGCAGGCCGACGCGGCCCGACACCGGCGCCGTGATGCGCGCGTAGGTGAGGTTCAGCTTCGCGGAATCGATCGCCGCCTGGTCGGTCTTCACCGTTCCTTCGTATTGCTTGACGAGCGACGCCTGCGTGTCGACCGTCTGCGACGCGATCGAGTCCTGCGACAGCAGCGTCTGGTAGCGCTTAAGGTCGATGCGGGCCGTCGCGAGCAGCGCCGAGTCGCGCGCGTGCGTGCCTTCGGCGTTCTCGAGCGCGACCTGGTACGGGCGCGGGTCGATCTGCGCGAGCAGGTCGCCCTTCTTGACGATCTGGCCTTCCTGGAACGCGACCGACTGCAGGTAGCCCGACAACTGCGTCTTGACCGTCACGCTCGCGAGCGGCGTCACGGTGCCGAGCGCGGACAGCACGATCGGCATCTCGCCCTGCGTCGCGGTCGCGACCGATACCGGTTGCGGAACGTTCGCCATGGCGGCGGGGCCGCCACGGCCGCGATGGCCGCCGCCGGCGCTCGCGCCGGAGGCCGCGCTGCCCGCCGCCGCCGCATCGGCCTGCGAACGGCTCCACGGGTGCCACCACAGCAGGCCGCCGATGACGATGACCGCGAGCGTCCCGATCATCAGCGTGCGGCGCGGGCGGCGCGCGGCGGGGGAGGCGGGGTCCTTCGAAGGGGGCGTGGGCTTGTGTTGGTTGTGCATCGTGTTTTGTCAGGAAGACGGTGCGGCGGGCCGGGCAACGGAAGTGGAGCGGCGCGTGGGCATGCGGTGCCGGGAGGGCCGGCTCGGTCCGGGCCCTTCCGGTCCGCGCGGGAAAAGAGCGGTGCGCACCGCGAATGCGGCGCGACGATGGGCATGATCCTACGTCCCGTCCCCGTTACAGTCCAGTGGACTATCTTTCAACGGGTTACGGTCGTTACAGACCGCGACGGGACGATGACGGTTCGATTACACGGCGCTGCGCCGGGCCGGCGCGCCGCCGATCTCGCGGGTGATTTTCGCGATGCATTCGTGCAGCGCGGGCACCACGTGTTCCTGCAGCCATTCGGGCGGGCACTGACTGGATGCGCCGCCGCAGTTCACCGAGTAGCGCTGGCCCGACGGGCCGACGAAACCGGCCGCGACCGCGTTCAGCCCTTCGCGCCATTCGCCGATCGCGATCGCATGGCCTGCGCGCATTGCATCGTCGAGGCCGGGGTTCAGGCGCGCCGACACGTGCGGCCAGTCGTCGCCGGCCGTCGCGCGCAGCGCGTCGAGCAGCGTGCGGCGCTCGTCGTCCTCCAGCGCCGCGAGATACGCGCGGCCGACCGCGGTGCGCGCGATGTCCATCCGCGAGCCGATCTCGAGGCGCGTGACGAGCACGGCCGAGCGCGGCCGTATCACGTCGATCGCGACCATGTCGAGCCGATCGCGCACCGCGAGGTGCACCGACAGTGACGTGCGCTCGGCGAGTTCGATCATGAACGGCCGCGAGCGCGCGCGGATGTCGAAGTTGCGCAGGAAGCCGTGGCTCAGCTCCAGCACCGACGCGGTCAGCACGAAGCGCTCGCTGTCGGGCAACTGGAACAGGAAGCCGGCGCTGACGAGCGTCGCCGTGATGCGCGACACGGTCGGCTTCGGGATGCCCGTCAATTCGGTCAGCTCGCGGTTGCTGACCGGGGCGTCGGCGGCCGCGATGCGGCGCAGCACGGCGAGGCCGCGCGCGAGCGCGGTGATCTCGTCCGGCGACGATTCGCGGTCTCGGGGCGCGGGAGGCGTTATAGGTGTCGACACGAGGGATTCTCTCTATTTCCGAAACTCGATTTCAATTTTGTTGGTATTGTAGGATGATTGTCAAAATATGCATGTTTCATGGGTGAATCGTGCATTTGATGAGATTTTGCGGGTTCACCCTTGGTTTATTAGGAAAGTGCTCAAATGAGCGTTGCCGGAAAGTGCAGGAACCGGTGCAAATACCGCTTGACTTGTCGGGCGGAAACAGAAAGAATGTCTCACGTTTTCGAAACATCGTTTCAGGAGTTTAACCGGCAACGGTGTTTCGCGCAGTCTCTCAGGTTCTAGCACGGCCCTCGGAATGGCTAGAACTTTTTTAGCGCCACGGTCTCCGTGGCGCTTTTTTTTGCCCGCTATCCGGCGAAGGCACCGTCTGCTGCGATCGAAAGACCACCGTTTCGAGGCAGCCAGGTCCGCGGGTGGGGCGCCGCCCATGTGCCCGGCCCACGATTCTAATGAATTTCGGCGCCCGGGATGATTTCCGGGATGTGCCGTCGACCGGCCGTCCATCCACCTGCGATTCGATGACTCGCCGCGCAGCCGGCGAACCGGTCGCCCGGCAGCCCCGGCACGCACGAATCCGTGCGACTCGCCGATTTCCCGCTTTCCCGACGCTTTGATGCCGCGCGAGCCCGGCCGGCTGCCGCGCGCACGCGCCGTCGTACTGAGCATGACGCACCCACTCGCCGGGCCCCCCCTACGCAAAAGTAGGGAGGTGACCCATCCCGGCGCACAGCGCTCTTGTCCAGAATTCAGCTACGGGCAGCGGTCATGCTTCAGCCGGCCCGCGTTCGCATCAGCGCATGACTTCCAGCGCGAATCGCGCTGACTGGCCCCAGGGACGGAGGTCGTATGTCCAGTACCCGCGCGTATGTCGGCAGTGTTGCAGCACTGCTGATGCTGTTGTTCGCCATTCCTTCATTCGCCCAGTCGTTCCGCGTCCAGTGCCCGCCCACCACGACGCTGCACCCGACGGCGCTGCAGCCCGGGGCCGGAGAGCCCGCCTACACCGGGCCTTCCAACACCGGACAGAATTCCGCGCCGACCGGCGTCGTGAACGGTGCCATCAAATGCCAGCAGATCTCCGGCGGCGACGGCTACGCGACGATGGGCGACGGCACGCAGACGTACCTGTTCGCGTTCGGCCCGTTGTCGGGGATTTCCGACATCCTGCGGGGGCTGCCCGGCACGGAGTTCGCGGCGACGTTCAACACCGTCGGCGATCCGCGCACGGATCCGGCTTACAACGGCGCGGTCGGCCTCGTGCCCGATCCGGAATCCTCGCCGCCCGGCCAGCTGGACGGCCATGTCGACCCGCGGCCGATCATGGACGTCGGCGTGATGAACGGCAACATTCCGGCGCCGACGATGGGCATCGACGAAGACGACGAGTTCTTCCTCACGCTCACCAACGTCGGGATGATCATGCGGCCGGATCTGTTCGAGCAGCACACGGTGCACTTCCACGGCTATCCGAATGCGTCGTCGTTCTACGACGGCGTGCCGGACGCGTCGGTCGCGATCAACATCGGCGGCAGCTTCACCTACTACTACCTCGCGCCGGACGCGGGCACCTATTTCTGGCACTGCCATATCACGCCGCCGGAACACCTGCAGATGGGCATGGTCGGCCAGATCTTCGTGCGGCCGCGCCAGAACCGCGTGCCTTACGGCGCATCGCTGTACAACGCGCTGATGCGGCAGCAGAACGACCTGCGCACGAAGTGCGGCAACGACATCCTGTGCTCGACGCCGCTGCCGAAGTCGAACGGCGTGCTGCATGCGAGGAACAAGAGCGGCACGCCCACGCTTTACGCGTACAACGACGGCGACGGATCGACTGCCTACGACGTCGAGTATCCGCTCCAGATCCACGGCTTCGATCCGAACTTCCACTTCGTCGGCATGACGTTCAACCCGGAACCGTTCACCGACATGAAGGACAAGTACTTCCTGCTGAACGGGCGCAGCTATCCGGACACGCTGAACACGTTGCCTCCCGGCGCAGACGGCTCGATGCAGACGCCGGTCGCGGACGGCACGACGCACTTCTCGCAACCGTTGCCGGCGCTGATCAACATTCCTGCGGGCGGCAAGGCGCTGCTGAGGATCTCGGATCTCGACGTGAGCGAGTACCAGACGCTGGCATCGCTGGGCATTCCGATGCACGTGATCGCGATCAACGCGCGCCTGCTTCGCGACATGGCCGGCAACGACATGACCTACTACACGAACTCGATCACGCTGGGCGGCGGCGAGTCCCTCGACTTGATCCTCGACGCGAGCGACATCACGAAGTACGCGCCGGGCCAGATTTTTTACCTGTATACGCCGAATCTCGATCACCTGTCGAACGACGCCGAGAACTTCGGTGGCCTGATGACCGAGATCCACATCTGCCGTGCCGTGGACCCTGCCACGAAGGCGTGCTCCTAGGAGATCAACCGTGGGCCACATCATTCACCTCCTGCGGAGCGCCACGCTCGCCGGTCTCGCTCGCGCCGGGCGGTTCGGCGCAGCGGCGCTCGCCGCGCTCGTCTGCCTGCATGCGCAGGCCGCTGCGCCGGGCATCACCGGCACGCACTTTGACCTGAGCGCCGAGGCGGCGCGCATCAGCCAGCCCGACGGGGCGAGCGTCTACTCGTGGGGCTACGGCTGCCGCACCGCGCCGGCCGGATTCTCGCCGTCGAACATCGCGGGCGCGAACTGTCCGAGCATGCAGATTCCCGGTCCGACGCTGATCGTCAAGCAGGGCGACGTCGTCACGATCACGCTCACCAACAACCTGCCGGCGGCCGCCGGCAACACGTCGATCCTGTTTCCGGGATTCCAGGTTTGTGCGGCCGTGATGAATCCGGACGGCACGTGCCCCACGACGTTGACCGGCACGCCGGGCCTGCTGACGCGCGAGGCCGCGCACGGCGGCACCGTCACCTACAGCTTCGTTGCCTCGACCCCCGGCACGCACAGCTACTTCAGCGGCACGCAGGGCGACCTGCAGATCGAGATGGGCCTGTTCGGCGCGATCATCGTCCTGCCGACCTCCGCGCCGGGCACGCTCGCGGTGCCGACGGGCTGCCGTGCGGTGGCGGGCACGCTGCCTGACGGGCAGCCCGACTACCGCAATGCGGCGGCGGCGTACAACCTCGGCGCGGCATGCTACGACCGCGAGTACCTGTTCCAGTTCTCCGAGATGGACCCGCGGATTCATACGCAGGCCGAGGCGCAGGCCGCCAACCCGTGCACGCAGCCCAACGGCTGCATGACCGTCGCGACGGAGCCGTATCACCCGGCCTATTTCATGGTCAACGGCCGCTCGATGCCCGACGACATGGACCCGAACTACGCGGTGCAGTATCTGCACCAACCGTACAACGGCAATCCGCACATGCACCCGGGCGAGCTCGTGCTGTTGCGGATCATCGGCACCGGCCGCTGGCAGCACCCGTTCCACGAGCACGGCAACCACGTGCGCGTGCTGGCGCGCGACGGCAACCTGCTGCTGAGCCAGTCGGATCCGACCAAGCTCGCGGGCCCGCTGCTGTTCACGACGACGACGACGCCCGGCCAGACGCTGGACGGCATCTTCTACTGGACGGGCAAGGGGCTGAACTGGGACGTATACGGGCACAAGCCCGGCGACGGCAGCGTCTGCATTCCCGATGCGAACGGCTACTACACGCAGGATCCGACCGCGCCGAACTACTACGAGTGGTGCGCCGATCACAACAAGGCGCTCGAAGCTCATCCGTTCGGCAACGTCGGCAGCGGCGGCCCGGTCACGTTGCCGGACTCGCACATCCTGACGAACGGCGCGTGGTATGGCGGCAGTCCCTATCTCGGCCCCGACGCCACGGTCCGGGCGACGTCGCCTACCGGCACGACGCCGCCGAGCGGAACGATCGCGAATCCGCCGGGCAGCGAAGCGGGCTTTGCATTCATGTGGCACTCGCACAATGAGCGCGAGATCACCACGAACAACATCTTCCCCGGCGGAATGATGATGATGATGCTCGTCGATCCACAAGTCTTCGTGATCAACGAAGGCAACTAGAGGCGGGGAGAGTTGCGATGAGAGCCAACCAGTTCAAGGCGATGCTCGTCGACCTGCTCAAGGCAGGGGCGGTGGCATCCATTCTGCTCGCGACCGGCGAGGCCGCTTTCGCGCAAAGCGTCGCGCTGACGGCGAAGGCCACGACAGCCGCATTGCCCGACGGACAGTCCGTGCCGATGTGGGGCTACACCTGCTCGGCGGCCGCGACGGCGCCGGCGACCTGCGCGGCGGCGAATCCCGGCGCCGGCGGGAACTGGTCGCCGGTCGTGATCACGGTACCGCCGGGACCGCTGACGATCAGTCTGACCAACAGCCTGCCGGCGTCGGTGCCGACGTCGCTGGTGATCGTCGGCCAGTTCGGCGGCGGCCTGGGCACGACGGCAACCAGCACGGCGAGCCCGGCGCACCCGACGCAGACCGCGACGACCTGGCCGATCGCGGGGACCGGCAGCGGCGCGACGTTTACGCCGCCGCCGCAGGGCCCGCGCGTGCAGTCGTTCTCCACCGAGGTGGCGAAGGGCGCGACGACGACGCTCACGTGGCGCAACTTGCGGCCCGGCACCTATCTGATCGAATCGGGCACGCACCCGTCGATCCAGGGGCCGATGGGGCTGTACGGCGTGCTCGTGGTCCGGACGCCGCCCACGGCGGTGGATACGCACTCGCTCGCGTATCCGGGCATCCATTACGACGCCGACGTGCCGCTCGTGCTCAGCGAAATCGATCCGGTGCAGAACGCCGCCGTCGCGGCCGCCGTGGCGACCGCCGGCTTCAGCGAGACGAAGGTCTGGTCGGGCCTGTCGGGCGGGTGCGGCGATTCGAAGTCCGCGTCGTTCGGCACCTGCTATCCGCCGGCGGTGAACTACGATCCGCGCTATTACCTGATCAACGGCGTCGCGTTCGACCGCACGCATCCCGATGCGTCCGCCTTTCCCGCCGCCGCGCCCGGTGCCAACAACCAGGTGCTGCTGCGCTTCGTGAACGCGGGGCTGCGGATGCACGTGCCGTCGGTGGTCGGCGCGCAGACCGGCGCTGCCGGCAACTCCGGCTTCTCGCTCGTCGCCGAGGACGGCAATCCGCTGCCGGGTGCGCCGCGCGTGCAGTCGACCGTGTTCATGCCGGCCGGCAAGACCTATGACGTGATGATCAACGCGCCGGCCCAGGGCGCGCCCGCGCTGCCGGTGTACGACCGGCAATTGAGCCTGTCGACCGACAACCATCGCGACGGCGGCATGCAGGCCTATGTCAGCGTCAACAACGGCGCGCTGCCGACGGCGGGCGGCCAGAACGTGGTCGCCAATCCCGACAAGTACTTCCTCGTGGCCGGCAATCCGCTGACCGTCGCGGATCCGGCAAAAGGCGTCATCGCCAACGACGTCGGCGTGTACGGCGTGCAGATCAAGACGCCGCCGTCCGGCGGCACGGTATCGCTGAACCCGGATGGCACGTTTACCTACGTGCCGAACAGCGGCACCGCGTCCGACGCGTTCGAGTATCAGGTCAACGGCAATCCGAACATCCATACGACGGTGACGCTGGCTGCCTGCACCGCGGCCGCCAACTGCATGTCGGGCCCGCCGGTGGCGAGCGATGCCAGCTATACGAGCAACATCGCGTCGCGGCTGCAGGTCGGCGCCCCCGGCCTGACCGCGTACGGCAAGGATCCCGCCGGGCTGGCGCTGACCGCCACGCTGGCGGGCAGCGTGACGGGCGGCACCGTCACGGTGAATCCGGACGGATCGTTTTCCGCGGTGCCGACGACGCCGCCGGTTGTCGCGGCGAATGCCACCGTGACGTTCAAGTACACGGTGGTGAACTCGCAGAACACGGCGAGCGCGCCCGCGACCGCAACGGTGACGTTCCGCGGCGGCAGCGGACTCGCCGTCAAGGTGCTGGATGCGCCGAGCACCGCACCGGGCAAGACCCCGGTTCAGCTCAGCGACTACCGCTGGATCATCGAGGAGGACCGCACGTTCCAGATCGATCCGCGCTGCCAGGTGAACGTGACGCCGCGTCCCGCCGGCTGCCCGGCGCTGCCGGTGCCGAGTCTCGGCACGAACTTCCACAGCAGCTACATGCCGGTGGTGGCCGCGGGCTGCGTCGGCACGGTGGCCTGCGAGTCGAAGCAGACGGTGTACGACCCGACGACCAAGAATCACATCCCCGCGGTGTGCGACGTCGGCGACGGCGTGTGCCGGACGAACGCCTCGCAGCAAGTGCCGGTCGATCCGAGCCAGGTGGCGCTCGATCCGACGAAGCACTATTACATCTCGATCCTGCCGGGCGACGCCGGCAACAGCTTCTCGGCCGGCGCGGGCGCGCCGCAACCGATCGATCCGAACTCGACCGACCCCAACGCACCGAAGCGCCAGTTCAGCATCGCGCAGGACTGCCCGTCGGGCCCCGGCGGCGCGGACTTCGCGCCCGGCACGGGCACCTGCGGGCACACGATGGGCGGTGCGCCGATCGCGCCCGCGCAGAGGACCGTCAACGTGCTGTTGCAGGAAACGCCGTTGCAGACCGCGAAGATCTCGGTGTTCGTCTTCGAGGACGATGCGCCGGTCAACGGGGAAGTGGACGTGGGCGGCGGCACCGACGCGTTCGGCACGGCCCACGAGCCGGGCCTCGGCGGCTTCGAAATCAAGCTCTTCGACGACGCGGGCGGCACGGGCGACGCAACCGGGCAGATGACCTACGACATGTTCAACATGCCGCTGTCGAACTCGCTGCAGGGCACGCTCGATCCGCTCACCGGGCTGGATGCGTGCCCGATATCCCGCCAGGCCGGCGCGTTCGATCCGGTCACCGGCCAGTTCACCGGCCCCGACGGCCTGGTCGGCATGATCCCGACCTGCCCGAAATTCGAGTCGGACGGCAAGACGATGTCGCCGCTCGTGGGCCAGGCGGTCATCGCGAACCTGATGCCCGGCCGCTACGGCGTCGTCGCGACGCCGTCCGCCGACCGGATCGGACGCGGCGAGGAGTGGCTGCAGACGAACACGCTCGACGGGCAGAAGGCGCACGACGCGTTCATCAAGGTCGGCGGCCCGTCCTACTTCCAGGAATTCGGGCCGGCGGGCTTCCACGTGTCGATCGGCTTCGCAAACCCGAAGATCATCAATGACCGGCTGCCGGTCGCCTGCGCAGGCCGGACGTGCAACAACGCGGTGTCGGGCCAGATCACGAACCTTCACTACAGCCGCCCGCCGAACGAGAACCTCTATAGCTCGGGCTCGCGCGATTCGCTGGGCTTTACGCAGTGCTACGTGAGTCTCGGCGACACGGACGGCGAGGACATCTCGTTCACCAAGTGCGACACCGACGGCAAGTTCTCGTTCACGGGGCTGCCCGACGGCACGTTCCGGATCACGGTCTTCGATCAATGGAACGACCAGATCGTCGACGGACTGGCGACGGCGGTCCAGGTGGCGGGTGGCCAGAGCAAGGACCTCGGCCAGATCGCGGTGCTGCAGTGGCACACGAACCTGTACACGCGGACCTTCATGGACCTGAACGGCGACGGCGTCTCGCAGGACAGCGAGCCCGGGCTGACGCTCGTGCCGACCAACATCCGGTTCCGCGACGGCAGCTACTCGAACTTCAACAACACGGACCTGAACGGCTTTGCCGGGTTCAACGAAGTGTTCCCGCTGTTCAACTGGTATGTGGTCGAGGCCGATACGACGCGCTTCAAGCAGACGGGCGTGCACGTGGTCTATGACGCGGGCGGGCCGGTCGACGGCACGACCGGCGGAGGCAGCTCGACCATCGCGGCGAACTTCGCGAACACGACGGAAACCTCGACAGGGCAGTTGCCGACGAACCTGCGCGTGCCGGGGGCAGTGTATTGCGACAACGCCGATTGCGGTTCCGGTCAACGCACGGGTACGACGCCATCGACCGGGCGGGTCGATCCGCCGTGGGTGACGACCGAGGGCTGGCAGGGCTTCTCGGGCCAGAATTCGTTCATCGAGTTCGGCAAGAAGGCATTCGGCCCGACGGAGAACGGCGGCATCAAGGGTGAAGTGATCTACGCGTCGACGCGGCCGTTCGACGATCCGGCGCTGCTCATCCACACGAGCTGGACGCCGAATATCCCGAACGTGACGGTCAACCTGTATCAGGAGGGCACGGCCGCGGACGGTACGCAGAGCCTCACGCTGGTCGACACGACCAAGACCTCGAGCTGGGACGACTGGGCGCAAGGCTTCCGTTCCGACGGCGCCACGCCGAACATGAACTGCCCGGGACAGGAGACGAGCGACCCGTTCTACGCGGTCACGCTGAAGAACAGCGCCCAGTGGCTCGATCCGCAGCATCGTGCGCTGCCGTACAACTCGCAGTACAAGTGCTACGACGGCATGCATGCGTTCAACCAGGTGCAGCCGGCGCCGTACGACGGGATGTACCAGTTCCCGAGCGTGACGGCGAGGGACCTGCACAGCGGCCTGCCGACCGGCACGAACTGCAAGATCTGCGTGGCGAACCCGTCGGGCGACGGCACGCAGATGCTGCCGGCGGGCAAGTACGTGGTCGAAGTGATCGTGCCGCCCGGGTACGAGCTGGTGAAGGAGGAGGACAAGAACATCCTGATCGGCGACAACTACATCGCGCCGGTCACGCAGCAGTTCGGCGGGCTGGGCAACATCTTCATCCTGCCCGACCAGGCGGCGATGAACTCGACCTTCAACCCGAACAATGCTCAGAACCCGACGTCGGATCTCGGTTCGACGCCGCGGCACGAAGGCGACACGGGCAGCGTCGAGACGTTCTGGCCGTGCGTCGGCGAACTGCGCATCGTGCCGGACTACATCAGCCTGTTCCCGGGCTCGCAGGAAGTCGCACCGTTCGCGGGCGCCTCGCGGCACCTCTGCGATCGCAAGGAAGTGACGCTGACCAACGAGATGTCGGTGCTGGCGAAGTTCTGGCTGTTCAGCTCGACGCACGTCTCGGCGCACTATACCGGCTTCATGCTGGACGACTTCTCGTCGGAATTCGACCCGTATTCGCCGCAGTTCGGCGAGAAGTTCGCGGTGCCGAACGTGCCGATCTCGATCAAGGATTTCGGCGGCAACGAAGTCGCGCGCACCTACTCGGATTCGTGGGGCATCTTCAACGGGCTCAACTATTCGACCTGGCAAGTCAACCCGCCGAATCCGACGGGTTACGCGCCGACGATGATGGTGGCCTGCATGAACGATCCGGACATGCCCGACCCGGCGCATCCGGGCCGGACGATTCGCGACCCGCTGTTCAACCCCGCATACAGTCAGTTCTGCTACGAGATTCCATTCATGCCGGGGCAGACGCAGTACATGGATACGCCGGTCGTGCCGGTGCAGGCGTTCGCGGACGGCTACAACCAGCCCGACTGCGCGTATCCGGACGCCACGCCGGCGATCGCCAGCGTGACCGGCGATGCGAGCGGCGGGGGGGCAGGGCCGTGGGTCAGCGCGCCCGGCCACCGGCTGACGATCAACGCGCTCGGTGACCAGCCCGTGCCCAACAACGCGTACAACGGGCCGGCGGCGAGCACGACGCCGTTCAACCAGAAGTTCGTCACGCGCCACTACGGCTTCGGCAACCTGCCGGTGTCGTGTACGTTGAACACACCGTGCCAGAACGTCACGATCGGCGGCCTGCCGGCGGTGGTGACGTCGTGGAGCGATGCGCAGATCCAGGTCAACGCCCCGGCATTGCTCGGGCCGCAGGGCGCCTGCACGATCCAGCAGCGCAACGTCTCGACGCCGACCGGCTGCGGCGAGCTCGTCATCACGGCCGCCAACGGGAAGCGTTCCGTCGATACGGTCACCGTCACGGTGGGCGGCAAGCCGCCGACCTACGTCGGGGGCGAGAATGCAACGGGCGACGCGCTGCAGCAGGCGATCAACAACGCGACACCGGGCGACATGATCGTCGTCGGCCCAGGCACCTACAACGAAATGCTGGTGATGTGGAAGCCGGTCCGGCTGCAGGGCGTCGGCGCGCCGTCGGTGGTCGTCAACGCGAACACCCACCCGTCGGGCAAGATGGACACCTGGCGCAAGCTGGTCGACTGCCTGTTCGGCGTCGCGATGAATGGCGCGATGATTTCGAGCACGAATCCGTTCGATCCGAACGATCCGTCCAACGCCTTCTGTACCGCGAAGATGCAACGGCAGGTCGATCCGATCCCGTTCGAGCCGATCGTCGGCTGGGACAGCACCCTCAACGGCAATCTCGGCGAAATGCTGCTCGAGCCGTCGCTGATGGGCGCCTATGAAGGCGCGGGCATCACGGTGCTGGCCAAGGGCGTGCGGGACGTGCGGGTGCGAGGCGTGCTGCAGCCTGATCCGAACTGCACCGCGAACGGCATCTGCACGCCGCTCTCGGGGCCGGGGAACCCGCGCATCCCGACCTCGAACCCGCCGGACTGCACCAACTACCCGAGCAACTTCAAGTGCAATCCGTCGCGCATCGACGGCATCAGCTTCACGAACAGCTCGCAAGGCGGCGGCGGGATTTTCCTGCACGGCTGGGACCATCTGATGGAGGTGTCGAACAACCGCGTGTTCTCCAACGCCGGGACGCTGACGGGCGGCATCGCGATCGGCCAGGTCGAGGTGCCCGACGGCACCATCGCGGGCAACGGCGTGACCGAGCTGCCGTACCTGTTCAACAGCAACGTGAACGTGCACCACAACTACGTCACGTCGAACGCGTCGTATGGCGATGAAATCAACTCGAGCACGCCATCGTCGGCCGGCGGCGTCGTCTTCTGCACGGGCGCCGATTTCTACCACTTCAACTACAACTGGGTGTGCGGCAACCTGAGCAGCGGCGACGGCGGAGGTGTCGCGCACTTCGGGTTCAGCTACGACGGCGACATCTCGCACAACTGGGTGCTGTTCAACCAGAGCAACAACCCGACGTTGCCCACCTACGGCGGCGGCATCATCGCCCAGGGCGTACCGCCGGACGGGACCTTCTGCGAGAACTCGACGATCGACGTGGACTGCGCGCCCGAGCTGTCGGACGGCACCGGCCCGGGCCTGACGATCGACGGCAACCTGATCATGGGCAACACGGCGGAAAGCGGCAAGGGCGGCGGGCTGCGGTTGCAGCAGGTGAACGGCACCGAGGTGCAGCGCAGCCCGAACAACGCGGCAAACTGGTACACGGTGCGCGTGATCAACAACATCATCGGGAACAACGTGGCGGGCTGGGGCGGCGGCGGCGTCTCGCTGCAGGACGCGGTGGCCGTGAGCTTCGTGAACAACACGGTCGTCTCCAACGACGCGACCGCGACGGCCGGCGTGCTGTTCAATACGCAAGGGGCCACGCAGGCGAACGTCGGGCCGCCGAACTGCACGACGGTCGGCGCGGAAACGACCTGCAACCCGATCACGACGTCGACCTATCAGCCGGCCGGGCTGGAGACCGCGCGGCACACGACGAACTTCATCTCGGCGTTCACCCGCGCGGGCGTGAAGTGC
Source organism: Burkholderia sp. Bp8998 (assembly GCF_003854235.1). Taxonomy (NCBI): domain Bacteria; kingdom Pseudomonadati; phylum Pseudomonadota; class Betaproteobacteria; order Burkholderiales; family Burkholderiaceae; genus Burkholderia; species Burkholderia sp. Bp8998. The sequence continues at coordinate 7,705 of NZ_QTQF01000014.1, read as the reverse complement.
CCGGCGGGGTTGCCGAACTGCACGACGTTCTCGAATCCGCTGCTGACCAACAACGTGTTCTGGCATAACCGGACGTTCTACATCACGGTGAGCGGACAGAATCCGAACATCCCGGGACTGCAGAACACGGTCACGCTGAACCCGACGTTGAACCAGGCCACGCATTCGACGGGTTACTGCGATCCGAATGCGGTCTACTGGGATATCGGCGGATACGGCGACACCGGGCCGGGCAACCATCAGTCGGGACTGACCATGAGCCCGCGTTACTCGATCCTGACCGACGCGGGCGACTACCCGAACGCGAACAACGTCGGGACCGACCCGGCGCTGGCAAGCCTGTACTGCAACGGCTCGCGGGTGCCGCCGGAAGGAGGCGGAAACGGCTTCGCGGTGCCGCCGGGCATCTCGGACACGGTGCTGCCGAACCCGTTGTTCAGCCTGCTGCCGTCGGCGGTGCCCGACGAAGGCAACCAGTGGATCAACATGTCGTACGGCCCGCTGTCGCTGTTCAACATGTCGGTCGTGCCGGGCGCCACGGGCTACGGCGTGCTGCTGGGCAACTACTCGATCACGACGGCTTCGCCGGCGCGCGATACCGGCACGGCGACGGGCGCGCCGAACCACGACATCTTCGGCACGCACCGGCCGCAAGGCGCCGGCTATGACCGCGGGGCGGTGGAGTTGTCGGCTGGCGGCACGCCGGTCGATCCGCTCGCGCTGAACGCGCAGCCTTCCGGCCTGCTCGGGTTGTTGCCGGCGTTGGCCACGGTGCCGGCGCTGCCCACATTGCCGGGGGGCGCAGTGCCCCTGCTGGGTACAGTGCCGGGGGGGAACACACTGCCGGCACTGACCAAATTGCCGGCACTGACCAAATTGCCGGGGGTGGCGCCATGAAACCTGCACGTTCCCTGTTCAGCCATGCGGCGCGCTGCGCCGGCGCCGCATGTGTCGCCGCCGCGCTGGCCCAGCCAGCCGCGGCCGGGCAGCAGGCGCAGCCGGCGTTCGCCCGGCACTCGCCGTATCGGCCGACGGGCCTGCCGCAACGCGCGAAGATCTACTACCAGATGACGCGCGGCATCGACAACATGCGGGTGCGTCACACCGCATCGGACAACCTGATCCGCTTCAGCTACCGCGTGACCGACCCGGTGGCGGCAAAGCGGCTCGGCGACAAGAGTGCGACGCCGCACCTGTACGGGCAAACGAGCCACGCGCTGCTCGACATCCCGGTGATGGACAAGATCGGCCAGTTGCGGCAGAGCGGTCCGCTGCAGGCCGGGCACGAATACTGGATGGTGTTCTCGAACAAGGGCAGCGCGATCAAGCCGGGCGAGCGCGTCAACGTGCTGGTCGGCTCGTTTCATATCGACGGGCTGGTGGTCGAATGACGCGCGGCAGTAAGCCGCGGCATAACGCAGGGAGACAACTCATGAATCGCTTTCTTTTGACGGGGATTTCGGTGGCGGCGGCAGTGGGCCTGCTGGCATCGACGCCCGATGCGCGCGCCGCATCGGCTGCGGGAACGGCCCAGGCGAGGGCCAAGGCCGTGCCGGTGGCGCGCATGAGCGCGCCGCAGATCGTCGAGCGCAACGTCGCGGCGCGCGGCGGGCTGCAGGCATGGCGCGCGGTCGGCTCGCTGACGATGACGGGGCTGATCGAGGCCGGCGGCAAGAAGAACACCGCGCTGCCGTTCGTGATGACGATGAAGCGGCCGCACAAGAGCCGCTTCGAAGTGCGCTTCAACGAACAGACGGCGTTCCAGGTCTACGACGGTGCGCAGGGGTGGAAGGTCAGGCCGTTCCTCGGACGCGACGAGGTCGAGCCCTATACGCCGGCGGAAGCGAAATCGGCTGCCGCCGCGGCCGAGCTGGACGGGCCGCTCGTCGATTACGCGAGCAAGGGCACCACCGTGCAGCTGGTCGGCACCGAGCAGGTGGAAGGGCATGGCGCCTACGTGCTGAAGCTGACGACGAAGGAGCATGCGGAACGCCGGGTCTGGATCGATGCATCGAGCTTTCTCGAACTGAAGATCGACGGCGAGCCGCGCATGCTCGACGGCAGGATGCACAACGTCTCGATCTACTACCGCGATTACCGGAAAGAGAACGGTCTCGACATCCCGCATGTGCTGGAGACCGTGGTCGCGGGCGTCAGCCCGACGCGCAAGCTGACGATCCAGAGCGTGAAGGTGAATGCGCCGACGGACGACGCATTGTTCGCCAGGCCGCAACTGGCGATGGCGAAGACGCCGGCCCATTAGGCCGGCACCGGGCATCCGGACGGGGGCAACGAACATGAAGCGTAACGCGTTATGGATGCTGGCCGGTTGCGTCGCGGCGGCCATGTTCCTGGTCGAGCAGATACCGGCCCAGAGCCTGAGTGCGGACCAGATCGTCGAGAAGAACGTCGCCGCGCGCGGTGGGCTCGACGCGTGGCGAAAAATCCAGACAATGGTCTGGATCGGGCACGTGGACAGTGCCAATGCCGTGGCAGCGAACCTGCCGTTCGTGCTGGCGATGAAGCGGCCGAACAAGACGCGCTTCGAGGTGACCGTGCTGAACCAGCGGGCCGTGCGCGTGTTCGACGGCAAGGACGGCTGGAAACTGCGACCGGGCGCGACCGGCAGGACCGATTTGCGGCCGTATACGAGCGACGAATTGAACTTCGCGCGCGACGAGCAGGTGATCGACGGGATGCTGATCGATCACGATGCGAAAGGCATCGGCGTCACGCTCGACGGTGTCGAGCAGATCGGCGGGCGCGAAGCGTACCGGCTCGCGGTGAAGCTGCCGTCCGGCCTGAGCCGTCATGTATGGATCGATGCGCGGACGTTCCTCGAGGTGAAGTACGACCGCGTGGTGCGGGATCTCCGTGGCCAACCGGTGAGCGTGGAGGTGGCCTACCTCGACTACCGGAACGTCGACGGCTTGCAGATGCCGTTCACGATCGAATCCGGCGGGGCCGCGTCCGCCAGGAAGGACCGGCTGATGATCGACAAGATCGCGCTCAATCCGTCGCTCGGAGACGCGATCTTCGCGAAGCCGGCTGCGCCGGGGCGCCGCGGTTCCGTTTCGATCGATGTCGACGCGACGCCGGCGATGCACGGCAAGTCGATGCCTTGATCATGAACGGTGCCCGCATCCTGCGACACGCGATCGTGCGCGGCACGCTGCCGCGCATACGGCGCCGGCTCGCTGCGTGGATCGGCGTTGCGCTGATCGCGATGCAGTGGATGCCGTCGCCCGATGCGCGAGGCGCGTCGGGCGAGCCGCCGCCCGCACCGGCGAGCGCGGGCGCGGCGATCTTCCGGCAGGGCCTGCTGGGTTCGGGCGAACCGCTCGAAGCGGTGCACGACGACGGCGTGCGGCTGCACGGCGCCGCGGCGGCCTGCATGAATTGCCATCGGTACAGCGGCCTCGGCGCGCGCGAGGGCACGAGCAACATTCCGCCGATCACCGGCCGTTATCTGTTTCAGCCGCGCGTCGAGAATCCCGACGACGCCAAGGTTCCCTTCGTGCCGGGCATGCGCTTCAATCGCGAACCGTATACCGATGCGACGATCGCGCGGGCGATCCGCGAGGGCCTCGATTCGGAAGGCAAACCGCTCAGCGGGCTGATGCCGCGGTATGCGCTGAACGATGCGGACATGAAGGCACTGATCGACTACCTGAAACGCCTCGACCGGCACGGGCCGGCAGGTGTCGACGACACGGTGCTGCACTTCGCGACGATCATCACGCCGGACGCGGACCCGGTGAAAAAACGCGGCATGCTCGACGTGCTCGTGAACTACTTCCACGACAAGAACGTCTTTCCGCTCGGTGCGACGCCGGCCCTGCGCTCGACGCGCAAGATGAAGTTCATGGTCAACCGCCGCTGGGCGCTGCACGTGTGGGAACTCGAGGGGCCGCCCGACACGTGGCACGAGCAGTTGCGACAGTATCTCGCGCGGCAACCGGTGCTGGCCGTGGTGTCGGGACTGGGCGGCCGGAACTGGGCGCCGGTTCATGATTTCTGCGAGCAGGAGGCGGTGCCCTGTCTGTTTCCGAACGTCGAGGTGCCGATCGAAACGGATCACGATTTCTATTCCGTGTATTTCTCGAAGGGGGTGCTGCTCGAGGCCGGGCTGATGGCCAAGCGCATGCTCGACGAGGCGGGCGCGGGGCCGGCCGCCAACACGGCGCGAACGGTCCGGCAGGTCTATCGCACGGGCGACAACGGCGAGCGCGGCGCGCAAGCGCTTGCCGCCGCGCTGAAGGCCCACGGCATCGCGGTGTCGAACCGGGCGCTCGCGCCCGGCGAGCCCGTCGTGCGCGCGCTGCACGGCGTGGCGCGCGACGACGTGCTCGTGCTGTGGCTGCGCCCGCCCGATATCGTCGCGCTCGGCCATGCGCCGCCCGCGTCGGACACGGTCTACATGTCGGGGCTGCTCGGCGGGCTCGACAACGCGCCGCTGCCGACGAACTGGCGCGGCGTGACGCGCATCGCCTATCCGTTCGACTTGCCGGAAGGGCGGCGCGTGCGCGTCGACTATGCGTATGGCTGGTTCTCGATCCGGCAGATTCCGGTGGTCGCGCCGCAGGTGCAGGCGGATACCTATCTCGCGTGCGGCCTGCTCGCCGAAACCCTGAGCCACCTGGTCGATGCGTTCGTGCGCGAGTACCTCGTCGAACGCATCCAGGACATGCTCGAACGCCGCATCCTGACCGGCTACTACCCGCGCCTGACGCTCGCACCCGGGCAGCACGTGGCGTCGAAGGGCGGCTATATCGTCCGGTTCGCCGGGCCGGACCGACTGAAGCTCGTCGCCGACGGCGGCTGGATCGTTCCGTGAGCGATGGTGCGGGGCGGCTGGATCGGGTAGAGACCAGACCGCGTTAAGAGGGAGTTGCCCCATGCCGGTTCCGGCCGGCGGTTCGCACAATGAAGACATCGCGCGACGGTCGAAGGTCGCGCACGCGAGTGGCGGCATACGGCTTGGGGGGAGAAGCAGCCATGACAACGTTTCTGGTCGACCTTGGCGCAGGTCATCGCTGGATGCGGCGCGGCGGGATGATCGTGCTCGCGGCGCTCGCATTGCTGCAGGCGTCCATCGTGCAGGCGCTGCCGATCTTCGCGCGCCAGACCGGGCAGAGCTGCGTCGCGTGCCATGCCGGCGGGCAGTTTCCCGAACTCACGCCGTACGGGCGCATGTTCAAGCTGAACGGCTATACGTTGGGCGAGCGCACGATTCCGCTCGCGGCGATGGCCGTCGGCGACCTGAGCAAGACGAGAGCCAACAGCGACGCCAGCGGCAATCCGGTCACGCCGAAGAACGGCCTGCCGATCTTCGACTTCGCGAGCGTGTTCCTCGCCGGGAAGATCACCGACCATCTCGGCGGGTTCGCGCAGTTCACCTATGCGAACTACGATCATCAGGATGCCAACGGAAAATGGAAGGGCTGGTGGGCGTCGGACAACACCGACTTCCGCTTCGTCGACCGGATCATCTCTCCCGCCAACGATCTGATCCTCGGCCTGACGCTGCACAACAACCCGACCGTGCAGGACGTCTTCAATACCGCGCCGGCCTGGAGCTATCCGTATGTCGGCTCGGCGATCAGTCCGGTGGCCGGCGTGCCGGTCACGCCGATCATCGAGGGCGGTCTCTCGATGCAGGTCGTCGGCATGGGCGGTTACCTGTACTGGAACAAGCTGGTCTATGCGGAGCTGACCGCCTACAGCACGGCCGACGGCATCTGGTCGTTCCTGAGCAAGGGCAACCACGCGGGCAACCCGGACCACCCGCAGGTCTATCTGCGCGGCTACAACCCGTATGCGCGGATCGCGCTGACGCGCGAATGGGGCCCGCATAACATCATGGTCGGTGCGTTCGGGTTGAGCGTCGACATCTATCCGAACGACCCGAACAGCTTCCCGATCTTCGGCACGGGCGTGACGCGCTATCGCGACTACGGTTTCGACACGCAGTACCAGTACCTGCTGGAGCCGCACACGATCACCGCACAGGCGCGCTACATACGCGAGAACATCCATGATCCGAACAATTTCGTCGTGAGCGACAATACGGCGGCGAACCTGAATTCGTTGCGGCTCAAGGCGTCGTATATCTACCAGGCCAAGTATGGCGTCAGCCTGTCGTTCTTCAACACGACGGGCACCGCGGACAGCACGCTGTATGCCGGGAGCGCGAACTTCCATCCGAACACGCAGGGCTGGACGCCGGAAATATTCTGGATTCCAGATCAGCACATTCGCATCGGCCTGCAGTACACGCACTTCACCAAGTTCCTCGGCGCGAAGACCAACTACGACGGCATGGGGCGCAACGCGAGGGACAACGATACGTTGTTTCTCTATCTATGGCTCGCTTCCTTCTGACTTCCCGTCCGGCCTTTCCCGCGCATCCGGCCGACTGGACCACGCGCAACGGGAGAGGGGCGCGCATCTCGCATCGCGTGTCGATGCGCATGCGCGGCGGCGCCAAACGGGATCGCATGGCAAGGCGGCAGAAAATGTGGCAGGGAGGTCGGTGACATGAACAAGGTGGCCCATCTCGTCTCGCTCGCGATGATGCTGGCCGGGGCCGGCTGCCACGACCTGGAGCGGTCGCGGCAAGTCGACAACCCGGCCGTGGCGGGCAAGACCATCGCGTTGCAGGTGTGCTCGAACTGCCATGGCGCGACCGGCGTCTCGGTGTCGCCGCAGTTTCCGAAGCTCGCCGGGCAGCGCAAGGAATACCTCGTCGATCAGTTGACGGACTTCAAGAGTCACGCGCGCGCCGATCCGAATGCGAAGCGGTACATGTGGGGCTTCACGCATCTGACCGACGCGCAGATCGACGACCTCGCCACCTATTTCTCGAGCCAGCATGCGCAGCTCGGCGAAGCCGGCGATCGCGCGCTGATGGACGCGGGCAGGGCGATTTTCGTATCGGGCCTGCCGGACAAGGGCGTCGCGGCGTGTATCGGATGTCATGGCCAGCATGGGGAAGGCGTCGACCGGTTTCCGCGTCTCGCCGGTCAGCATGCGGATTACGTGCTCAAGCAGCTCAATGTCTTCCGTGAAACCGACGCACGGCCACGCGGCGCGGTCATGAGGAGCGTGTGCGCGAACATGACGGAGCAGGAAATGCGCGCCGTCGCGGTATTCGTCGAGGCATTCCCGGCGGAACCCGAGACAGCGACGAGCCCGCCGGCCGAGCAATGAGCCGGCGGCGGTGAATCCGGCGTGCGGGGCGCGCACGCACGCCGGTGCCGACGGCGATCATTTCGGTGTCTCGTCTCCCCCGGGGCGGGGCACTGCTTTTTATTTCAGCCGTGCGCGGCGACATCGTGGGGAAGGCGATGAAGGTAATGCGATTCACTCGCGGCGGTGCGGCGTCCGTTGCCGTGCCGCCGTATCGGCAAACAGATGCGTTGCGCGAGGTTCGGGCAGTCGATCCGCACGACGACCGTCCGTTCCTCGCGCGCCTGTCGATCATCGACTGGCTGTTCGCGCTGGCACTCGTGGTCGGCGCGGGCCATGCGTTCGTGCACTACAACGCGCACATGGATGACTACGACAAGGCGGTGATGATCGGCACGGTGCCGGCCCTTGTCGTGCTCGGCTGGCGCTGGAAGCCGGCGCGGCTGATGATGGCGTCGATCGCGGTGCTGTCGCTGCTGTCGATCCAGATCTACCAGGGCGATCTCGCGCGCGC